>CAYTMY010000220.1:0-2684 GCA_964439075.1 uncultured Lachnospiraceae bacterium
CACGCAGCCGTCAATTTCGGGGCTGTCAAGGTAGCATCTGCCGCACCACAAGCCCTCTTCGCAGTATTCTTCAATCAGCACCGTTAAAGGTTTTCCTACAAATTCCTCCAGTATGCTTTCCGAAACCTCCTGCTGTATCTGCATAACGAGCTCGCGCCGTCTCAGTTTTTCTTCTTCGTCGATTTGACCGCTCATATCGAATGCGGGCGTGTCTTCCTCTCTCGAATACGCAAATACTCCCGCTCTCGTAAGCCGAGTATTTTTGAGGAATTCCACAAGTTCTTCGATTTCGGCTTCAGTCTCCGAAGGAAAGCCCGTTATAAAGGTCGAGCGTATAGCTATATCGGGTATATTCTCGCGTAGTTTTTTGATTATGGCGTATATTTCGCTTGTTGTCGTGCGGCGGTTCATCAGCTTGAGTATTCTGTCATTGATGTGCTGAAGCGGTATGTCGATGTACTTAACGAGCTTATCGCATTCCTTAAAGGTCGCTATAAGCTCATCGTCTATTCCTTCGGGATATACGTACAAAAGTCTTATTTGCTCTACTTTGTCAATTTCGGCAATTGAGCGTATAAGCTGAGAGAGCATTCGCTTGCCGTAAAGGTCGGTTCCGTATTCCGCAGTATCCTGTGCTATAAGAATTATTTCTTTTTTGTCGTATTCATCGCAGAGCAGAGTTATTTCCTTTAGAATATCCTCTTGTCTGCGACTTCGATGTTTACCCTTTATTTTGGGTATGATGCAGTAAGTACAGTGCTTATCGCAGCCCTCCGATATTTTTACGTATGCGTATGCGTTTTCGTCTTCGGACAGCCTGCCCGTTTCCTCAAGAGGGTCGTTAAGTCCCGAAATTTCGATACTGTTATCGGCATCGCCGAGAATATCGGCTATATCGCAAAAGCGAAAGGTGCCGATAAACTTATCGACCTCGGGAAGCTCATCCTTCAGTTCTTCGGCGTATCTTTGTGCAAGGCATCCCGATACTACTATCATTGTTTCGGGCTTCTCTTTTTTTATTTCACAGGCGGCAAGTATGGCGTCTACCGACTCTTCCTTTGCGTCGTTTATAAAGCAGCAGGTATTTATGATGATAACGTCCGCTTCAAGCGCGTCATAAACAAAGCCGTAGCCTGCTTTTTTGAGCTCATAAGCCATGTTGTCGCTGTCGGAGGTATTTTTGGGGCATCCGAGAGTATGTATGTAGACCGATTTTGTTTTCATTCCCGAGATTCTCCGGACATGTATTCTTCGTAATTTATAAGAAGTTCTCTCGGCTTGCTGCCGTCAGCGGGGGATATGTAGCCTCGGTCTTCCATTTCGTCCACTATTCGCCCCGCGCGGGAATAGCCGAGGCGAAGCTTTCTTTGTATCATGGAGGTGGATATCTTGCCTTTGTTATTGTACGCTATTTCCATAGCTTTTTTTATCAGATATTCGTCGTCGCCTTCATCTTCAACGGCTATGTGCTTTTCGTCTGAGGCGGCGTTTGCCTTTATCTCTTCGAGTACATTATCATCGTATTCGGCGTCGTGCTTTGTTTTGATAAAATCGACGACTTTTTCCACTTCAGTCTCGCTTACAAAGGCGCATTGGGCGCGCATCGGCTGGCTTTCTCCCGTGGGATAGTACAGCATGTCGCCTTTGCCCAAAAGCTTTTCCGCGCCGCCCATATCGAGTATGGTGCGCGAATCTATCTGGCTCGATACGGCAAATGATATTCTCGACGGTATATTTGCCTTGATAAGTCCCGTTATTACGTTTACGGAGGGTCTTTGAGTGGCAAGCACCAAATGTATGCCCGCAGCTCTTGCAAGCTGTGCAAGACGGCATATCGAAGTCTCCACTTGCTGCGGCGACACAAGCATAAGGTCGCTCAATTCGTCTATGATGAGCATGACATGAGGCATTTTTTCATTTCCTTCAGCCAAAGCCTTGTCGTTATATCCCTTAATATCCTTTACCCTTGCTTCCGCAAAAAGCTCATAACGCTCCGTCATTTGGCGAACAGCCCATCCGAGCGCTCCCGAAGCTTCCTTGGGATTCGTTACGACGGGTATGAGAAGATGAGGCATTCCGTTATAGCCGTTCAATTCCACCATTTTCGGGTCGATAAGTATCATTCTCACATCCTGAGGAGAAGAATGGTATATTACGGACATTATTATCGTATTTATGCAAACGCTTTTTCCGCTGCCTGTGGCTCCCGCTATCAGCAAGTGAGGCATTTTCGTTATATCCATAACAAGTATTTCACCCGACAGTTTCTTGCCGAGCGCAACTGCGAGAGGCGACTTGTTTTTCGTGAATTCGGGCGCTTTGATGACGTGAGCGAGGCGCACCGTTTGTATTTCTTTATTCGGAACTTCAATGCCTATTGCACTTTTTCCCGGTATGGGGGCTTCTATACGCACGCTTTTTGCGGCGAGCGCCAGCGCTATGTCGTCGGAGAGACTTACGACTTTGCTTACGCGTATGCCCGGTTTGAGCTGAAGTTCAAACCGCGTAATGGTAGGACCCATGCTTATTTCCGAAACGGTCGCGTCAATGCCGAAGTCTGCCAGTACCTTTTTGAGGTGTTCTGCGTCTTTATATACTTCTTTTTTATCGTTGGACTTAGTCTGCGAGTAAGAATAGTCCAGCATATTGTACGGAGGGAATATATATGTATCATTGTCTTTTCG
>CAYTMY010000221.1:0-2673 GCA_964439075.1 uncultured Lachnospiraceae bacterium
GCTTGATAATTTTGCCAGGTCTCCGTGTAAAACCGCTCCTGCTCTCTCTTCTTTTTATGTCTGACCTGTCGCAAAAAAACAGAGCCCACCTCGCACGCAGCGCTGTGAGCTCTGTTAAAAGTCTTTTTAATCAAACTTTATATAATCGCAAGGGTCTATATACTCATTTCCCGCAATCACCGCAAAGTGTAAATGTGAGCCTTCCTCCGATTCGTAAAGAGCGGTATTGCCTGTTTTCCCTATTATTTCACCGCTTTTGATATTTTGATTCAGCGTTACGTTTACCTTCTCCTCAAGATTTGAGTATTGTGTGCGTATTCCGCTTCCATGCTCCACAACCACGGTCATTCCGAGCTTAGCGTCGCCTCTTATTTCAATCACTTTGCCGTCGTAAGCGCATTTTACATCTTCGCCGCTGTCAGAAGCTATATCTATGCCCGCATGGTCGCTTCTGTATTCTCCGAAAGTACGGGAATATACGGGCTGTGTATTGTAGCTGTAATCCATCACTATATCTTTGCTGTGCACAGGCCACACAGCTTTTGCCACATCAAAGCCCTCTACGGAAACATTTACCGTTTGCTCCGTATTTTCGCCTCCCAAGGAAGAAACAGTGTCTTCTTCATCATACGATACATCGGGTGTTTCGCTGTTTCCCGTTTCCGCCTTGTTTTTTTCCATTTCTTCTGAAAGCGCGCTGAGTCCTTTTTGCTGAGAAGGCAATAAATTATCAGCGCTTGTATCGACTCCACTTCTTTCCTTGAAAGATAATGCATATATCAAACTCGCAGATATTATCATTAAAGCCAACACCGTAAATACCGCGTTTACTGTTTTCGATCGTCTTGTTCTATTCATAAAAAATAACCTCCGTCGGAATACTTTTGTGAGGTTATTATTTACATATTTGATTGTATTTATACAGTATGTTAAAAATTTTCCGATGCAAGGTAAAGCTCTTTTTTCGCACGTTCTTTGATTTCTTCGCTTTTATCGGGATATTGCTCAAAACCGTCGGCGATGACGCGGGAAATGTCGCTTATGCCGTTCATTTTCAGGACGTTTTCATTCTGTTTAAGAGCAAAACAGCTTTCATCCGAATATACAATACCGCCGCTTGAAAGTATTATAAGTGCTTTCTTGTTATGCAAAAGTCCCCTATAGCCCTCCGAAGTACATATAAAAGTCTTGTTAAGCCTGGTAGCTCCGAGCAGGAAGGATAGAAGATTTGGCGGACACCCCAGGTTCCAGTTCGGAAAAGCGAGGACGATTTTATCGCTGCTAATGAATTTGTCAAGTATAGCGTCATACACGGCTATATCATGTTCGTTTGCTTTGGTTATAGGGCGTATACCGGTAAGCTCCTCATGCAGCGATTGAGTGTATAGCGGAAATACAGTTCTGCCTGCATCGAAAAATATTATTTCATCGTATATTAGCTTTGAGGCAAATTCCTTCGCAAGAAAAGTGCTTATCGATGATTCAAAGGGACTGAAAGTTGCAATTAAAGTTTTCGCCATTGTTATGCCTCTTTTCCGATTTGTTTGATAAAATTATATTATACGCTAATTAATGACGCAAGTTATTGACGCCGCTTTATTGCAATAAAATTTATGCCTCATTTCTTCTTGCGTTGAACAACATCAGCTTCAGGCGGTTTTCTTGATTGACATTACTGGCGCTTGCATCGTAATCTATAGCCACAATGTTCACATCGGGATTTTTTTCCTTTATCGGCTTCATCATCCCCTTGCCGCAGATATGATTGGGCAGACAGCCAAATGGCTGAGTACATACTATATTGCAGCAGCCCGCGTCTATCAGCTCCAACATTTCCGCTGTCAGCAACCAACCCTCACCCATCTTTACAGCTGTGCTTATGTAGCCTTCTGTCATTTCGGCTATTTCTTTAAAAGGCGTCCACGGCGTGAAAGAGCTGTTCTTCTTTATACTAAGTATTATATCATCTTTCTTTCTGCACAAAATTTTATAGGCGATTAGGGAAAGTAAGTATGAACTGAATTTCGTTTTATATAGCTTGCGGTCCATGCAGGAGTTGTATACGCAATAGGTTATAAAGTCAATAAGTCCGGGTAGCACTACCTCTGCGCCCTCTCCGACAAGAAAGCTGTCAAGGTGGTTGTTTGCCAACGGTGAATATTTTACAAAGATTTCTCCGACTATACCTACTTTGAGCTTATTTTGTTTTTCTATGGGAATAGCCGAAAATTCCTTGATTATCAGCTTATAATTCTCCTTGACTTTCGAATAGCGTATCTTGTTTCCCGAGCCGAGCTGTTTACCGAGCATTTGTGTAAGTTTATCCGCAAGCATCTCGGCGTCACCCTTGTTAATTTCATAAGGTTGGGTTTGATTCACCAAACTCATTATCAAATCGCCGTACAGCGAAGCATATATGAGCCCATGAAGAAAGGGAATGGTGAGCTTAAATCCCGAATGTTTTTCAACTCCCATGCTGAATGATATAACGGGTACATACTCCATGTTTGCTTTTTTAAGAGCTTTTCTTATTAGCGATATGTAATTGGACGCCCTGCAGCCTCCTCCCGTCTGAAACATTATGAGAGCTGTTTTCTTAGGATCATATTCGCCTGAATGAAGTGCGTCCATAAACTGACCCACCACGAACATCGCGGGGTAACAGGTATCGTT
>CAYTMY010000222.1:0-2663 GCA_964439075.1 uncultured Lachnospiraceae bacterium
CCTTTCCGCTTTTGAGCAGATAATAAGCACCTCGGTAACCGATTCGCAACATGCGCTGCTCATGCTGGATATCGACGGCTTTAAACTTGTAAATGATGTATTCGGTCATGCTGAAGGAGACCGTACTCTTATCGACGTTACCGCAAAGCTGCGCTCCCTTTTGCGTCATGACGACCTTCTTTGCCGTTTCGGCGGCGATGAGTTTTTGATTTTGATGCAGGATATCCCTTACGACGCTATCATAGAAAAAAAAGCAAGGCAAATGTGCGAACTTGTCTATAAAGAGTTTAACGATGAAGTAAGCATATCAGCCAGTATAGGCATTGCCGTATATCCTCGTGACGGCGAAACGTTTGACGCTCTTTATGCAAATGTGGACAAGGCTCTTTACGCGGTAAAGGGCGGCGGCGAAAACAACTATGTATTTTTCAACAAGGAACAGCCGGACATTGATATCCGCTCAAAAATGCCTGTCACTCAGACTTTTGCGGAGAAGATCAAATCCGAATCAAAGCGCCGCATGCTCATAGTTGACGATAATGAAATCAACAGGGAGATGCTCGCTCGGATTTTCGAAAATGAATATGTCATAGAAAAAATATCGAACGGACGAGAGGCATTGATTCGTTTGAGACATTACGGAACGGGCGTTTCGATACTTCTTCTCGATCTTATGATGCCGGGTATTGACGGGTTTGAAGTTTTGGCAAAAATGCAGGAAAGCATTGAGATGTCGAGCATACCCGTTATCGTGGTCAGCGGAGAAGATGAGAGAGATACTACGCTAAAGGCGATAAAGGCGGGCGCCGCCGATTATATAACAAAGCCGGTAGACGCCGACGTTATCCGTTTGAGGGTGCGTTCTGTAGTCAGCAGAGCAGAAAACGAACGCCTGCGTGCTCAAAACAGCTACTTGCTTTTACAGAGCGGCGAGGAAGCGAAATACCGAACGGTGCTTGACAGCACGGGAATGGTTCTCATAGAACTTGACTGGGCAAGCGGTGTATTCACTTACGATGCTTCCATAACAGAGCATATCTTCGGCGTTTACGATAAGCGCAGATTGTGGCACATTTTCTTTTCCGACATGGTGGCGGAGGCAATGGATGTAAAGAAAATGCAGGACCTTGTGCACGATGTTGCCAACGACAGGAATCAGGCTTCGGCGAGCATGAAGGTCGTGCTGAAAACGCCTTCAAAGGAAAAGCACACTTTCCGCATGAGCGTTTATAAACGCGCTAACGAATTTGATTTGACGGATAAGATAATAATCACTTTTCTTGATATCAACGACGAGGTGTTGGCGGAGAATAAACTGCGCTTTCAAGCCGAAATAGATGATTTGACCAAAATATATAACCGCCGTACATTCCTGAATAAAGTCAGCGACATGGTGGAAAACAAGCCGCCTAACAGCTACATAATGGCGGTGGGAGATATTGACGGATTTAAAATAGTCAACGATAGGTTCGGGCATGCCGCAGGAGATAAGCTGCTGATATATGCTGCGGCAAGGTTAAAGGAAGCGGTCGAGCAAATAGGCGGAATATGCGGAAGAATAGGCAACGACGTTTTTGCCGCTCTCGTCGCGTATGATCCCGCTCTGATGATAAAAATGGATTCCTTCCCGAGAGAATTATTTTCAAACTATCCTCTCGATTACGCCATAGAGTGCAGTATAGGGTATTACCTTATCGACGATAATGACATGAACAGTGACGATATTCTTGACAGGACGACTCTTGCAAGGCAGACCGTGAAGCAGCAGTATGGTTCGAAATCCGCATGGTATGACAATTCAATGCGCGACAGCCTTTTAAGGGAAAGAGAAATAACGGACAGCATGGCGTCGGCTCTTGAAGAAAAGCAGTTCGATATTTACCTGCAACCGCAGTACGATCACCACACGGGCGTGATATGCGGGGCGGAAGCCTTGGTGAGGTGGATCCATCCCACCAAGGGGATAATATATCCTTCGGAGTTCATACCGTTGTTTGAAAAGAACGGCTCCATAACGCGGCTGGACGAATACGTTTGGGACAGAACGGCACAATGCCTCAAACAATGGATACAAAGAGGATATAAAGTGGTGCCTGTTTCGGTTAATGTCTCTCGCTTCGATGCAGAGGATCCTAATTTATGTGAAAAGCTGCACAACATTGTTAAAAAATACGATATACCGGTCGAACTCTTCCGCATTGAGATAACCGAAAGTATATTTGCGCAAAATACGGCAAGTCTCGTTGAAGTAGTCGATAAGCTGCATAGTTTCGGATTTTTAGTGGAAATGGATGATTTCGGCAGCGGTTATTCGTCGCTGAATATACTCAAGGATATTCCCGTGGATATTTTGAAGTTGGATATGCGCTTCTTCTCGGGCACCGACGATAACGGACGCGGAGGCACAATTCTTACGGCTATCATGCGTATGGCGCGTTGGTTGAATATAGATGTCATAGCGGAGGGCGTTGAGCTGCTTGCACAGGCGGACTTTCTGTCTTCGATAGGCTGCGGTATTATACAGGGATATTTGTATGCAAAACCGATGCCTGTTACGGAATTTGAGAAGCTGCTCCTTAAAGGAGAAGTCTCACAGTCCGATGTTTTCGTTCAAGAAGACAGCTTGCCCAATGCTCTGTTCAATCCCGACGGGATCGATTCGA
>CAYTMY010000223.1:0-2649 GCA_964439075.1 uncultured Lachnospiraceae bacterium
GACGGAGAATATAAGGACAGCGACGCTTCGATAGTGGGGCATCTGCCGTTCGACTATAAAAGCCGCAACTGGGATGCAATGGGCGGTATGAAATCACTCATGTTCAACATAGAAAAGGAAAGACGCTATGAAGCGGCTCCGTCCCTGAGCATATTGGGACACCTTACATACAAAGCTTCCAAAGATCTGTGCCTGCCCGAAGGACTGCCGATAGCGGCGGCCGGAAGCGACAAAGCCTGCGAAGCCGTAGGCACGGGCTGCAACAAGGATTCTGTGGGAAACGTATCGCTCGGTTCACAGGCTACCCTCGAGACCACAACGGAAAAATATTACGAACTGGACCCCTTCTTTCCTCCCTTTACTGCGGTAAGACACAACTCCTTCAATCCCGAAATAACCATATACAGAGGCTTTTGGCTCGTGCGCTGGTTTAAGGATGAGTTTGCCAAAACGGAAGAACTTATGGCGGAGGAAACGGGCAGGGACGCCATAGAGATACTCAACGATTCTCTTGAAAATATACCCATCGGCTGCGACGGTCTTATGCTGCAGCCTTTCTGGGGGCAGGAGCTGATGCGCCCGGAAGCGAGAGGCTGCATACTCGGATTTTCAGACGCACATACGCGCCTGCATATTTACAGGGCAATAATAGAAGGCATAGGCTTTACCCTCCTTGACGGCATACATAAAATAGAGAAAAAATCGGGCAAGAGACTTGAAAAAATAGCCATATCGGGCGGAGGGTCGCAAAGCGACTTCATTTGCCAAATAGCGGCGGATATGTTCGACAGAGAGGTCTACAGAGTGCAGACCTACGAAACCAGTGGGCTCGGCGCCGCGGTATGCGGGTTTGTTGCTCTCGGTACGTACAAGGATATCGACGAAGCCACAAAGGCCATGGTACACCCCACGGATATATTCCAGCCCATACCGGCTAATGCATCAAAATACAGAATACTGTACGAAAAGGTATATAAAAATATCTACGAGCATGTTAAACCCGTGTATAAACTTATGAGCGAAGCTTATGAGGGATTCGGAGAGAATATTTGAAAAAAAACGACATAATAAACGCAACCATAAAGCAGCGAGCCTCTATTACAAAAACGATAGCCTACTACGACGATATGAAAATACTCATCGACGGCGGATATGAGGGGCAAAATGCAGACATACGTATTACCAAAAAGAAAAATTCCCGCTGTGAAGGCACAATAGTGCGAACGATGATTCATTCCGAGCATCAAACACCGGCGGAATGCGATGATTTCTCGCGCTGCGGAGGCTGCTTTTTCGGCGATATATCCTACGAATATCAGCTGAAATTAAAACAGGATTATGTTTATTCTCTGTTTGACAAAGCAAATTTAAAATGTACGCAAAGAGAACCGATACTTGCATCTCCCGTACATCACGAATACAGAAACAAAATGGAATTTTCCTTCGGCGACGAATACATAAACGGTCCGCTCACTTTGGGTATGCATGAACGCAATAAACACCACAGTATAGTTCCGTTAAAAAACTGTCTTATATCTCCCGAAGACTTCAACACGGTGAGAATTGCCGTTGAAAAGTATTTTAACAAGCATAAACTGCCCTTCTACAACAAACATACAAAAGAAGGGTATATGAGGCATCTTGTTTTGAGACACAGCGTTTTTGAGAATGCGGTGCTTATAAATCTCGTTACCACAACACAGTGCGAACTGAATAAAAACGAATTCTCAAACATGCTCGCTTCCCTTCCTTTAAAGGGTAAAATAGCGGGAATACTGCACACGGAAAACGACTCGTTTGCCGACGCGGTAAAACCCGAAAGCGTGGAAATTCTTTTCGGGACCGACATGATAACGGAAAAGGTATGCGGTTTGGAATTTAACATCGGTCCTTTTTCGTTTTTCCAAACGAACACCCGAGGAGCCGAAGTGCTTTATGAAAAAGTGCGCGAATACGCCTCTGATACTACGAACAAAACCATATTCGACCTTTACTGCGGCACGGGAACCATAGCGCAGATATTGGCGGAAAAAGCCGAGAAAGTATATGGGATAGAGATAGTTGAAGAAGCTGTGGAGGCGGCAAAAACAAACGCGGAGAAAAACGGTCTGCACAACTGTACGTTTTTGTGCGGAGACGTGCTCAAAACGATAGACGAGCTGAACGATAAGGCTGATTTGATAATACTCGACCCGCCGCGCGCGGGTTTGCACCCAAAGGCGATAGACAAAATAATCGCATACATGCCCGCAACATTTATATATGTCAGCTGCAATGCAGTCGCTCTTATAAAGGACTTGCCGTCGTTTTTAAATGCGGGTTATACGGTGCAAAAAATGTGCCCTGTGGATATGTTTCCTTATACGCCGCATGTTGAGACTGTCGTGTTGATGTCAAGAATGAACTCTTAATAGAATAAAAAGCATTGATTTTAATATTAGCAACAATATTTATTATGACAAGTCTGAACGTGGATTTAGGGCTCACGACTATCTTGGCTTATATAAGCAAAAGAGTATGCGCGCTATTGGAAAGATTTGTGCTCGTATTACTGCAGTTGAAACAGAAACGGGCGTTAAATATACTCCAGAGTTTGGTGAGCTAACAGAGGAACGTAAGCAGATGATTGCAAAGGCAATGGCTGATGGC
>CAYTMY010000224.1:0-2614 GCA_964439075.1 uncultured Lachnospiraceae bacterium
CTTCCTCCCGTATATGTATATCCCGAATCGTCATAACCGCTCAGTGTATACATGGTGATGTTCCATGAACTCATGTCCGCAAGCTGCATTTGGATAAGTGACATAATCGAGTCTGTGGATACGTTTGTTATGCAGTTGTCGGTTATCGCGTTCAAAACGCCGCTGAAATTCGTTATTATGGCAGGTGAAGTAGCTTTTTCTATTATTGCCTTTATTACATTTTCCTGATTTTTTCCGCGGTCGATATCGCCCTGAAGCATTTGTTCGCGCTCACGGCAAAACCTCACCGCCATTTTTCCCGACATTTCGTTATATCCTTCATAATAGAAATACCTTGTTCTGTCGTCATCGTCCAAGATGAACGTCATTGGGCTGTATACGTTTATTCCGCCAAGCGCGTCGATTATTTGTGCTACAGAGGAAAAATTTACCTTCACGTAATAATCGATAGGTGTATTGAGTAGGGAAGCGACGGTATCCATGGAGCATTCTATTCCATACACTCCGGCATGAGTAAGTTTATCCATCTTGTCAGCATCGCCGTCAAGCGCTACATAGTAATCTCTGGGAACGTTTATAAGAACGACGTTCTTGGTTACCGGGTTTACATTTGCGATTATATTTACGTCGCTTCTGCCGTTTTCCTCTATCTCACCGTAATTGTCACCGCCGCTCAAATATACATTGAAGGCTTTAGTTGTCAAATCGTTTTCGGAAATTTCCGCTTCGGTCGTATCATGCTTCAGTGAAATGATTATTTCGGTATCGTCGACAAAACCTTCATACAAATCGTTCAGCGTTGTTACGATACTTTCGTTCATTATAACAGCGCCCACTTCTCCGTTGTACAAAGCCTCTATTTGTGCTTTGTAATCAGTATATTCGACGATATTCAATCCGTCTTCGAGTTTTTCTCTGAGCTGTTGTACGGCATAGTCGGTATTTTTTTCGTCAATGCCTTTATTTATGCCTATGGATACTCCGTCCAAATCGTTGATTTTCGCATAGCCGCTGTCTTTGAGTACTCTGACGGATAATGTGGTGTGGGAAACTTTTTCATTTACCTTATTGAGAGAGTCGGCAAACACAGCAATATACCACGTCAGAAACGCAAGCAGCGTTATCATAACAATGCATATAATTATAGCAGATATATCCTTTGCTTTTCTGTGTTTTTCTTTTGTTTCGGACCTTTTTCTTATGAAAATGATAAAAATAAGAGCTGTGAGCACCAACAGCGCCGCGCAAAGTATTATCGAATAATTAAGCGGCAATATAGATAAGTTTATTACGTAGACCGCAAAGGCTGCCGCACATAAAAACATCAGTATAAAAAACGTATTGGCAAATATCGACAGAAGATTTCTTTTTTTACTAATATCGGTTTCTTGCTGCATATAAATTTATAACTCCTAACAAATTATGACAAATTCAGTATCAAATAGATTCTATCATTTATGCAATTGAATAAAAAGCCGTCAGTAGACTATTTCTCATCTTTTAATGAATAATGAATAATGTGTGATATAATTAAATAAAAACGATAAGAGGTAATATGGCTACACTACTGGGAACCGTTACTTACAAGGAAATAAAACTGGTTCGTCCCATACTTAAAAGTCTCACTATTGAAGGCGAAAGAATGGTTCAGGACGCTTTGGGAGCTCTTGGCACAAAAGCTTTGGGGAGGAAGGTATCCTTTACCGACGAGCCCTTCGATAATTTTGAAGCTGCGTGGGTAAAGCCGAATAAGGACAGTTTTCACCATGGAGCAATACTGTATTTGCATGGAGGAAGCTATACAGCGGGAACGCTTGCGTATTCAAAAGGTTTCGGTAGTGTGATAACGCAGCTTACCGATATTCCGGCTTTGTGCGTAGGTTATCGCCTTGCACCCGAATTTCCCTTTCCATGCGCCCTTGACGACGCTTTGAGTGCATATAAGAGGATGCTCGAAGAGTATTCTCCCGAGGATATCGCCGTGGTGGGAGAATCGGCAGGCGGCGGGTTGGTATACGCTTTGTTGCTTAAAATAAAAGAAGAATCTCTGCCCATGCCTTCCTGCGCCGTAGCTATGTCGCCGTGGGCGGATCTGACTTGTAGTAACCCTTCTTACAAAACGAACGCCGATGTAGACCCCTCATTGTTTGAAGAAGCGTTAAAATTCAGTGCGAATCTGTATTCGCTTGGGGATACTTCCAATCCGTTTGTTTCGCCTGTTTTCGGAGATTTGAAAGGGTTGCCGCCGAGCCTTATATTTGCCGGTACGTATGAGTTGCTTATGGATGATTCTATTCTGCTTGCAGGTAGGCTCAATGCGGCGGGAGTGCCATGCGAAAGTCACATAGTTCCCGGAATGTGGCATGTATTCCCTCTATTCAACACCCCCGAATCAAAGACTGCTATAAAGCAGATGAAAAAATTTATGTATGCACATATAGGTCAGAAGATTACGTATGAAGAAGACCGATAACACACACGAATGGATCCAGCTTGATAATGCCGCTAAAATATATCCTGCCGCAATGTCGGGTAACTGGACCGCTATATTTAGAGTATCTGCAAATTTAAGTGAAGATATAGACCCCAATTGTCTTCAAAAAGCGCTGATGTC
>CAYTMY010000225.1:0-2612 GCA_964439075.1 uncultured Lachnospiraceae bacterium
CGATTGGAAAAATTATCTTTCTGATGAATTTGAGAAGGATTATTACAAAGCGCTGAGAGCAAACCTTATTAAGGAATACCGCGAATATACCGTATACCCCGATATGTACGACATTTTCAATGCGCTGCATTATTGTTCGTATGAGGATGTAAAGGTTGTTATTCTCGGGCAGGACCCTTACCACAATGAAGGGCAGGCCCACGGACTCAGTTTTTCCGTAAAAAAGGGCGTAGCCATACCGGCTTCGCTGAAAAACATATATAAAGAGCTTTACGACGATCTCGGTATACTTCCCGCAGAGCACGGCTGCCTCGGCAAATGGGCGGAGCAGGGCGTACTTCTGTTGAATTCCGTACTTACGGTAAGAGCGCACAAGGCTGCTTCACACAAAATGCTCGGGTGGGAGAATTTCACAGACCGTATCATTGAACTTGTGAATGAGAAGCAAAAACCTGTTGTGTTTATGCTGTGGGGAGCATTTGCACAAAGTAAAAAGCCGCTCATCACCAATCCGACGCATTTGGTTCTGTGTTCCTCCCACCCATCTCCGCTTTCCGCCAATGCGGGTTTTTTCGGCAGCAGACCGTTTTCCGCCGCCAACGAATTTTTGCTAAAGACGGGACAGTCTCCTATAGACTGGAAGCTGTAGCGTTCACTTCTTGTCGTCTTTTTCAGCGCAGTTTTTTTCTTTTTCCTCCGCAGCTTTTCTTTTTGCCACTTCGGCGCAATAATCGTTGAGCACTTCATCCATTCTTTTGCTCACTTTAAGTACTGTTTCATCCAACAAATTCATGTTCGCACGCTCGATAGCTTTCCAGAGGACTTCTCTGAGAATGTATATCTGGCATAACAATACTTCTTCTTTTTTCAGTTCCTTATCTTCATAATTCTTAACCATATATGAAAATACCTCCTTTTCATGGGTTCCGAAGGCATTATAAAACATATTTATCGTGAATTCTGTCGAAAGCTGTCGACCCGCTAAGTTTTTTTGCACATTTTAAAAGATACTTGAAGATAAGGCGGTTTTATGACAATTCCACCTTTACAAGCGCATCCACTTCAAGCCCGAGCCTTTTTATGGCGGCGGCATATTCATACGTTTCCGCCGTGGTATAAACATGCAGCGTCTTTTTGCCGGAATCGTTTGAAAGACCGTTTTCTTCAAGAAAAGCTTTCAGCAGCTTTGCCTGTTTGTCGGCGGGGTCTATCATTCTCACGTTCGGATAAAGCTCGCTTATCTCTTTTTTTATCACGGGGAAATGGCTGCATCCCAAAACAAGCTTGTTAATATTTTCCGCGCTTTCGAAAACAGGGTCTATGCATTCTTTTATTTTTGTATTGAGAAGCTCCCTGTTGTCAAGGTGCGAATCGATTATTTTGGGAAGCGAAGCGCTTGAATTGGATATTATATGTATTTTTTTATTCAGCTTCGCAAGCTCTTTTTCATAGGAGGCGCTCTTTACCGTCGCAATGGTGGCTATAAGACCGCAGGTTTCGTTTTCCGCGCACTTTTCGTTTATATCAAGCGCTCCCGCGCGAACTATGCTTATCAGCGGCACATCGCTTGTGAGAGAGTCTATGTAAGTCGATATGGTATTGCATGCAAGCAGTATTACCTTCACGCCTTTTTTGCAGAGATACTCTATCATCCTGTTTGCAAGATGTATTATCTCTTCCTCTTTCTTGTTCCCGTAAGGCATGTTTTTGGAGTCTCCGAAATAAAGGATAGATTCGTTCGGCAGCTGTTTTATAACTTCCACCGCAGTCGTAAGTCCGCCCACTCCGCTGTCGAGTATGCCTATCGGAAGTGTTTTTGAGTTAGAGTTTGCATCTTTCATTACTATTCTCCAATCGTATTGCCCGTATATATCGTTTCTATTTCCAGCCCTTGCGTTTTGTATTCTATCTCGTCGCTCAGTTCACGAAGAGCATCGCCGGGCGTATACGTGAGCGAGGGGTATATCCTTGAATGAAGAGCCTGCGCCATATTTTCAAGCGAATAAGGCAGCATCGCCTGCGAACCGTCCTCCAAATACACCAGCTTGAAATATTCCTCGCTCGAAAGTGAAGCCATATCCATATCTTCCGCTTTATATACGTAATAGAGGTCTTGAAGTATTTCGGTGTCCGACATGGAGGTGGTTATATTTGCGGTGAGTACAGCCTGAAGATTTCTGAGCATTTGAAGAGACATTTCGCCCTTTACTTTTGCAAGTATTTTTTCCAGCACCGTTCTTTGTCGGTATACTCTGTCGAAGTCGGAATTTCCCAAGGCTCGTATTCTCGTATAAGTAAGCACCTGTTCTCCCGTGCAGTGCACCGTACCGGGGCTCACGTTGGCATAAAAGCGGTTCATCTCGTCCGCTTCCTCTTCGGATATATCCAGATCCAAGCCTCCTATAGCGTCCACTATCGCCCACAGTGCGTTAAAGTCGACCGTGACAAAGTCCGAGATGTCCATATCGAAAGACCTGTTCAGCGTCTGCACGGCAAGCGCTTCGCCGCCGAAAAAGTATGCTGTGTTTATTTTGTACATGTCGTTGTAGCCCGGCATTAAAACATAAGTATCTCTCAATATGCTCGTGAGATATACCTTGTTGTTGGTCTTG
>CAYTMY010000226.1:0-1942 GCA_964439075.1 uncultured Lachnospiraceae bacterium
CCCCCGACACTTCGGGTATGAACCGAATGCTCTAGCCAACTGAGCTACCCCGCCACAAAGTCGCTTGATTATTCTATACTACATAAACTTGAAAGTCAAGAATTTATGTAATAAAATAATGCGTTCAAAAGAGGGCGCACTTCCTTTAAAAAGGCTGTGCGCCCTCAAGTTTATCGGCTTACAGCTCGCTCATCCAAAGACCGTGTATATTGCAGTACGCGTATACCGCTTTGGGCGCGTCGTCTGTCAGTACAAATTCGGCGTGGGGCTTGTCTTCGGGCTTGAGAGCCTTTCTCTGACCGCCGTTTTCCGTCTGTACGTATATCCACTTTATGTAGTGAGCCGCCTGCATCGGGTGCTCTGTGCTGCTTACGTCCACCGTCAGTTTGCCGTCATCGTATTTTATTACGGGCAGGTGTTTTTCCGTGCTTGCGTCCGTGGTGTTTGGCACAAGAGCCTTCATTTTTTCGCCGCAGCATACCATTGCCACTCCCGAAGCCTCTACCATTTCCACAAGGTTTCCGCAATGCTCGCAAATATAAAATTTTTCACTCATACTATATATTCTCCTTTTGAATATTTTTTCCTCTTACAAACGGTCTTACCAGTGTACTTTACTCCCGCTTTTCAGCTTTCTGCTTCAAAGCTGTCTTTCGCAATGCCGCAAAGAGGGCATGCCCAATCTTCGGGCAGCTTGTCCCATGCCGTACCGGGCGCTATTCCGTCTTAGGGCGCTCCTGCGTTTTCATCGTATATATATCCGCATGCGGAACATACATATTTGCTCATATAACGCTCTCCTCCTTTTTTCTATTGTCCGTTATAATTGTATGATACAGCATATATTAAAAAGAATCCATAAATCTGAAGAAAATAAATTATTATCTTGTCTCTTGCAAAATAAAAAAACGTTTTGCCTCAGGCGCTTCTCAGCTGTCTGCACGGCAAAACGCTTTTTATTCTTCTCAAATCCATTATGTCAGCAGTCTTTTATGTACTCCGTCATATCCGCTATCTGCTTTTCTACCGCCTCGGGCGAAGGTCCTCCCGGAATATTTCTCTTTTTTACGCAGTTGAGTATGTCTATCGCCTCATATATGTCTTTGTCGAACTTTTTGTTGAAGCGCTTGTATTCTTCTATCGTCAGCCCGCCAAGTCCTTTATCGTTTTCGGCGCAGTAGGCTACAAGCTCTCCCACGGTCTTGTACGCGTCGCGGAAGGCTTCTCCCTTTTGCACGAGATAATCGGCGCAGTCCGTAGCGTTCACAAAGCCTCTGTGAGTCGCCCTCTCCATGTTTTTTACGTTGAAGCTTGCACAGGCTATCATGGGTATGAAGGCTGCAAGGCATTTTTCAACGGTTTCCGCCGCGTCGAATATCGCTTCCTTGTCCTCCTGCATATCCTTGTTGTAGGCAAGCGGCAGACCCTTCATAACGGTAAGCAGGCTCATCAGGCTTCCGTACACCCTGCCCGTCTTACCCCTTATCAGCTCGGGCGTATCGGGATTTTTTTTCTGCGGCATTATGGAAGAGCCCGTGGAAAAATCGTCGCTTAAACTCATAAAGGAAAATTCCGACGAGCACCACAGTATTATTTCCTCGCAAAAGCGCGAAAGATGCTCCATTATCAAAGATAGGTCGAAGGCAAGCTCCAGCGCAAAATCCCTGTCGCTCACGGCGTCCATGCTGTTGGCGCTTATTTTCTCAAAGCCGAGCAGTTCTTTTACGTACTCCCTGTCGATAGGATAAACAGTGCCCGCAAGGGCTCCCGAACCGAGCGGCATTACGAGAGTACGCTCCCTGCACTGCGAAATACGCTGTATATCCCTCGCAAACATCTGAGCGTAAGCCATAAGGTAGTGCGCAAGCGTGACGGGCTGTGCCCTCTGCAAATGCGTATAGCCGGGCATTACAGTGTTCAAATGCCGCTTTGCCGTCTCGCA
>CAYTMY010000226.1:1952-2592 GCA_964439075.1 uncultured Lachnospiraceae bacterium
GCCGTTATGTTCAGTTCGTGCTGTGCAAGAAACATGCGCAAGTCCAAACACACCTGGTCGTTGCGGCTGCGCGCTGTGTGCAGCATTTTTCCCGGAGTGCCTATTCTCTCGGTAAGCGTCGCCTCTATAAACGAGTGTATGTCCTCGGCGCTCATATCTACGGCTAATTTTCCGCTTTCTATTTCCCGGGCAATTTTCTCAAGTTCCTCTACTATCGCCTCGGCGTCGGAGGCGGCTATCACCTTTGTTTTGCCGAGCATTTTCGCATGAGCTATACTGCCCTGTATGTCGCACAGAACCATTTTGCTGTCGTACGATATGGAAGAATTTATCTCACTTAAACGTTCGTCCGTATTGCCCGAAAGCCTGCCTGAATATATCTTCATTTAAGAAGCCTCTTTACTTGTTTTCCTTCTTTTGTGTCATTATAGCATGAATTCTGTTGGGCAGTCCATACAAAGTTATGAAGCCCTGCGAATCCATTTGGTCGTATACGGAGTCCTTGCCGAAGGTGGCGTATTCCTCACTGTAGAGCGAATACGGGCTCGACATTCCCGCGCCGATGATATTGCCCTTATACAACACAAGGTTCACATCCCCCGTCACCGTCTTTTGCGTTTCGTCGACAAAAGCGGAGAGG
>CAYTMY010000227.1:0-2584 GCA_964439075.1 uncultured Lachnospiraceae bacterium
AAAGAAGCTCGTTGGGGCTGTCGATGCATATAGGCGTTTCGCTTACTCCCTGAATGAGGTCGATAAGCCATACCATTGCGTCGTACTCTTTGTCCGCGTCCGTGCTGGGAGCGCAGTCAAGGAAAGTCGCGCCTGCTTCAGTCTGTGCAATTGCTCTTTTTTTGATGAGTTCCGCATCTCTTTCAGCTATTGCTTTTTTGACTGACGGAATGGCACCGTTGATTTTTTCACCGATAATAATCATTGTTTCTCCTCCGTTTGAGTTGTAAAAATATACTGTTTTGCACACTGATTGTGACAATGCCGCATATATTGATTATACTATAATCTTAACAAGGTGGTAAAGACATTTTCGTTAAGATAATTAATTTTTGAGTGAAGTTTGCCGTATAAAATTGAATTTGTAAATTCTCCTTTTTAAATTATCTCAAAATGAGCCTGTTCGACACAAAAGTTTTCGAAAGTTAATTTGCATTAAAAATTTTGTATATTACGGCAAAATAATTACTAATTCGCAATATATGCAAAACGCACAAATTATCGGGTAAAAAAACGTGTAACAATGCATTATAGCACAAATAAAACCTTCGTTCAAGATATATAACGAACCGTAGCTTTTTCGGAAAATATCGTCTTTGTCAATATTGATAAGCTTCTTTACATTTTGAAAACTTTCATTTATAATAAAAACAGTACTTTAAACGGCAGCGCGGGCATATTTCCGATAAGTACGAGCGCCGCTGCCAAAACGGAGGAGCAAGTATGCAAAACATAAATATATCGTTTGAATTCGACGGCAAGACAACGCAGGCGCAAAAGGGCGGACTTCTTTCGTCGGCGCTCTCTCAAGCAGGATATGCGCAGGACCTTGTTTGCGGAGGTAACGGAAAATGCGGCAAATGCGCAGTGGAGATTGAAAAAGACGGAGAAAAAAGCACGGTCCTTTCCTGTCAGTATGAGCTCACGGAAGATATAAAAGTAATAAAAATATTCAACCGTGCGGACAGAAAGGTAAATGTCCTGACGGCAAACACAGAGCTTAACTGCGCGATAAACCCGATGCTTTCTTTCTTGCACGTTTCGGGCGCCGACATAATGCCCGATCACTGCGAGGATTTTGCGGGCAAAATAAAAGAGAAATTCAAGCTGGAGCTTTCCTATCCCGCGCTTAAAAAGCTTTCGCGAAAAGCAAGCGTGGACAATAAGGAAGAGGGTTATAACCTTGTGGTCTTCAACGGCACGGTTATCGACATAAACTTCGGCGATGACGACGACATATACGGGCTTGCCGTAGACATAGGTTCCACCACCGTAGCGGCATATCTGTATGATATGCAAAACGCAAAGCTTATCAACACATATTCCTCCCTAAACGGACAAACGGCGCTGGGAGCCGACGTTATAAGCCGTATAGACTACTGCATAAAAAACAAGGACGGCGTAAATACGTTAAGACAAAAGGTCTCCGATACGATAAATAAGCTGCTTGACGACGCCAAAACGCAAGACGGAATAAATACCGAACGCATATATCACGCGGTATTCTGCGGAAATTGCACCATGCAGCATTTGTTTTTGGGAATGTACCCCGAAAGCCTCGGTAAAGCGCCTTTCGTTTCGACCACGCACGACACCGTGCAGATAAAAGCAGCCGAAACTTACCTGAAACTCAATCCCGAATGCGTGATAACCTTCCTGCCGCTTCTCGGAGGATTCGTGGGAGCGGATACTACGGCGGTGCTGATAGGACTGCCCGACGACGACAAACCCCGCCTCGCGATAGACCTCGGCACAAACGGAGAACTTGCTGTGGGAACACAAGACAGATACGTCATAGCCTCCACAGCCTGCGGGCCCGCCCTTGAAGGCGCGGGACTTACCTGCGGAATGCGCGCTGCCGCGGGAGCGGTGGAGCATTTCACGATAGATGAAAACAAGCAAGTATCCATAGACGTAATAGGCGACGTACCCGCAACGGGTATATGCGGCTCGGGCATCATCGATATACTGGCGGAGCTGATAAGAAACAATGTGATAAACGCGCGGGGCAAAATGCTCTCACGAGAGGAATACGAAAATAAATACGGTGCGGACGAACTTTCAAAAAGACTTGAAAAACGCGGCGAAATTAACACTTTTTCGATATCGAAGGAAGCGGGCGACGTATACTTTTCACAGCTTGACGCACGTGAGATACAAAAGGCAAAGGCGGCTATAGCCACAGGGTGCATAATACTGATAAGAAATTACGGTATAAAGCCCGAAGAGCTTGAAGAGATATGTTTGGCGGGCGCTTTCGGCAACTATTTGGACGTTGACAATGCGCAGCTGATAGGGCTGTTCCCCAAAATAGAAGGAGTTCCCGTGCGAAGCGTCGGCAACGGTGCGGGAACGGGAGTGCAGATGTACCTGCTTGACAAGGGCAGCGTAAAAAAATGCGCCACAGTCAAAAAGAATGCCGAGCACACGGAGCTGAACTTACAAGAGGGTTTCATGGACACCTATTTCGACCAGATGAAATTTTAGAAAAGAGAAATGCAAAGCAGAGGGACAAGGCGTTTCGTCAAGCTAGCTTGTAAGAACG
>CAYTMY010000228.1:0-2570 GCA_964439075.1 uncultured Lachnospiraceae bacterium
ACAAGGCATTAACCGGAGATGACAAGGATGTTGCAAAGAAGTATGTTGCCCTGGCAAAAGATAATCTCAAAGCTACACCGAGTAGCAGCGAAAAGCAGAAAAAGAAGCAGGAAGTACGTGCAAAGGGTTCTGCTCTGGTAAATCAGCCTCTTTTTGATACAAGCGATGTCTCTCTTACAGAAACACCTTTCTCACCTCAACAGGATTTAGTTCTATTGGTGGCTGAAAGGATGGATCTTACCGTTGAGGATAAAGATATATACACCTCTGTAAGCGATTACTCAGTAAGGGGGGCGGATTCGAAACCTCTTGCCAAAGTAAACTATGCGCAGCTCAAAAGCGGCTTTGTCGAAATAAACGGCAAAAAAATAAGGACCTCTCCGATGACGAGTATGCACAAATCGAAGGAGATAGCCGTGATACTCAAGGAAATGATACAAAAGGGCGAATTTACACTTACGGAACCCGTCGTAACTTTCCCGATGAATAACGCGCTCAACTCACTTACCGTAAAAGGAAAAAAGAACAGGTGATATGATGACAGATATAATAAAAGCGAAGATACTCCTTATGTTCCCCAAAACACTCACTGCGGACCCGGTAACCTACAACCTCGTAAAACAATATGACCTGAAGCCGAACATACTGAAGGCCCACGTAAACTTCAATATTGAGGGAAGACTTCTCATGGAGCTTGAAGGTACGGAAAAGAACATAAAAGCCGCAATAGCATACCTAAAAGGACTCGATATAAAGGTAAAGCGCGACGGCACCTCAACCATTATAGATTTTGACAAGTGTGTGGGCTGCGGAAGCTGCATAGCCGCCTGTGAAGTGGGCGCTCTTTCTCTCGGAGACGAGGGCAAGATACGCTTTGACGGAAGCAAGTGCCTTGAGTGTATGCTTTGCGCAAAGGCATGCCCGCAAAGAATAATCGGTAATGCGTTTGAATAAATAATAAAGAGGATGCAATATGCATCCTCTTATTTTATTATCCTGCGCTATACTCTTCCCACAAGAGCATACCAACTGCCTATATTTTCCGTATTCAGCAGTTCAATGCCGTTTTGTTTATAAGCATCAATCACTTCTTCAAGGCGCTCTTTTATTATGCCGGAGCTGATAAAAATACCGCCCTCGGAAAGTACGCTTTTTACCTGAGACGCAAGCTCGCATATACTGCCTGCAAATATGTTTGCCACCACCATGTCGGCTTTTGCAGGCGCGCCGCTCAGCAAATCACCCGTGTACGCAGTTATTTTGTCAGCAACTCCGTTCACCTCGGCGCATTCCGCAGTCGCGTCCACCGCGTTTGCGTCTATATCGACGGCAACCACATGCTTTGCGCCTAATTTTGCCGCAGCGACGGACAAAATACCGCTTCCGCAGCCCACATCCACAATTTCGTTTGCTTCGGGCGCATAGCGTTCGAGCGCCATAAGGCACAAACGCGTAGTCTCGTGCAGACCCGAACCGAAGCTTGAACCCGGGTTCACCAAAACTTCCGTCCTTTCCGATGGGCAGGGGCATTCGTCCCACACGGGCTTTACGTACAACTTTTCGCCTACGCCAAACGCCTTGAAAAATTCCCTCCAGTTGTATTGCCAGTCGTCGTCGGCTATGCTTTGTTCTGCTGTTTCGGTTTGAGCAAAGAGCTCTTTTTCATCGCTTTTAAGCTGTTTGAGCTTTTGCTGCACCTTGCCGAGAAGTTCCCTTCCCTCTTTGTCGTCCGAAATATAAAACTTTATGTTCGGACGAAGCTGAGTGAGCTCCTCGCTCAAATTTTCATCGAGCATATCCCAACTGTCGGAGGTATCCTCCAAATATGCCTTAAGCTCATCGGGGTCCTCCACGACTATTGAGGATATCCCCATTTGCATCAGCACTCCGCTTAAAGGTTCGAGTGCTTCTTTGTTCGTATATACGGTAATTTCTTTCCTGTTCATCTACAACTCCGTTTTCACTTCGTGCTGTTCGTATATAATATATTTGTAATCTCTTTTTGCCTTTTCTATTTCAGCATTCCCGCGCGGCGTCCATGCTATGCATACGGGCTTGAAAAGTTTTCGGCACAGCTTATAGCCGAAACAGTCGTCCGTATAGCGGTACGCAATAAAGTCGGGTCGGGAAATGCAGTTGACCATAAGATGTTCGAGAGCAAATGTCGCAAGCAGGTTCAAAGCGCTTTGATTTTCCGTCTCGTCGAAAGCAAGCTGCCCTCTTATTATATCGGGTCTGTGCTTTTTAAACCAACCGATAACGAGAGGATTAAAGGATTCTATCATCATCTTCCCGCCGTATCCGTCAAGCATTAAAGCGACTTCCCTGCATACCTCCTCGTCGGGTTTGTTGTAGGAGGTTTTTATTTCGCATATTACAGGCAGCCCTCCCATTATTTCAAGCACTTCCGAAAAGAGCGGAACACGCTCCTGCGTGTTGTACAACGGGTAAGTTAAAAGCTCTTCATAAGTCAGCTCGGAAACATTTTTATCAACGCCGCAAACACGCTTTATATTGCCGTCGTGAAACACAACGAGTTTTTTATCCTTTGTGTACTGTACGTCAAGCTC
>CAYTMY010000229.1:0-2561 GCA_964439075.1 uncultured Lachnospiraceae bacterium
GGTTCATTCACAAACGCCTGTAGAGAAATGCGGCGTCCAATGTCATTCGCGGCGCATAGGCGCCGCTCATTTCTTTGGGCGCCATATACGGGCACTCACGGCGGCTTATTTTTGAGCAAGCTCAACATAAGCCGCCGCTCGCTCCCGTGCATTTCTCTTTATTAAAGTTTAGTGAAGATTTGGTGACATGGGTTGTAATCGGCTTTTATATCGTATAAAATACGATGAAGCTTCCATCAAAAATGAAATGAGGAATACAATGATAACTAACAAAACCAAAAGAACATTATTTTTTTATTTTGCCATAGCCGCACTTGTGCTGCTGCTCATAATGGGCGCATACTACGTCATAACTTACAATCAACAGATAAATTCATACATACAAAACGGCTATGACCGCGCTACGGTAGTCAACTATATGCCGTTTTTCAGCAGCATTCTTCCTTCATGGTCGTCGCTGATCACATCTTACGGACTGCTTGCGGCGGTGCTCTTTGCGGCTGACGCTATAATTGTCACTCTCAAAAAAACGGTGCCCGAAGAAGAGAATGTCTTTGAAGAAATAATGGTCGAAAAACTGCCCGAGAAAAAAGAAGATAAACAAGAAACCGTCACAGACGAACAGGAACAGTAAACCTGCGTCAAAAAAACGCCGAAGAGGGGTGCTTCCTCTAAGGCGTTTTTTATTTCGGGAAAAAATGTCTCTTACTCGACCGACGGCTTATATATTTTTACGGGAACGGTTTCCGCATTTGTACTCACCACGTAAATCGGCTCGGGAATATTATAAAGCACGGGCATCTTATACATGCCTTCTTCTTTACCCTCAACATTTATATACAGACGCACATCTTCCTGTGAAAACGTCTCCATATCCTCGGCTCTTCCTCCGAAAGTGACCGATATAATCGAAGGAATACTCGACGTATCAATTTCGTATCCCTTTTCAAGCGAAACTATTTCCACCTGCTCAATTTGATATGTAACGACCGTCATAGGTATCACTTTTACAACGGCGTTTATGCTTTCGACTTCATTGTACGGATATATCCCTTCGGGAAAATCAAGCGCCGCAACAATTTCCGTATCTGCCGTATATGGCGCAAGCGCTACGGGCTCAGTATCTATGGATTCCAGTTTTTTCAGAAGCTTGGCGTTCCCCGCCACAGCTACCTTTTCGGCTGTGGGAACCGCTCCGTCGAAAATATAACGCTTCGGCACATCACCCGTGGTCACGATGTTTACCGGCAGCTCTTTTGTAGTACCCACATACACAGCGCAATTTACCGCTGATGGTGAAACATGCACATCTCCGAGAACATTGCCGTCCTTGTCATAAGCCGATAGGCTCATGTCATGGCTGAAATCGTTTTTCTTTCCGTCAAGCGTAAGCTTGCCCCGCACGGAAGCCACCTGTGCTATATCCTCATCACTTCCGAAAACAGCGGCTTTGTCTCCGCTCATACGGTTTTCGAGCACGAGGAACCCTTCCGCAGGCTCTCCTTCATAATCGATATCTATCTTAAATTCGAGATTCGCCGCCTGTATAACATTGGCGGAATATACAGCGCAGGACTGAGCCGTTAGGTATGTCCCTTCGGGCATGCCGCTTATATTTATTACCGCGGAATATTTTCCGTAAGCGAGCGCGTGAGACATATCCGCCATTGCTTGTATATCGGCTCTGCTCAACGACATCATCTTCAGTCTCGGACCCTTAACCGTTATATCTATATTATTTACAGGCTGTTCGATATTCATGCCGACCGCCAGATTTGTGTAGTAAACGGGAATATCAGCTATATGCCTCGTACTCTCGGGCTTTATGACAAACAGATATAAAACGAGCAATGCCGCAAGCGCGGCGCACGAATAAATTATCTTCTTCTTTTTTTCTTTGTTTCTATCTATTCCTTCGCGGTCTTCATGCTCCGCCTCAAGTTTTTTTGCGAGAGAAAGCTCCTTTTTCTTTAAGGTGCGCACATTTTTATACATTTCGGAGCGAAGTTGCAGCTCTTCCTTTATATCTTTTTTGTAAGCGGCTATTTTCTGTTTTGCAGGCGCAAAGCTCGGTTTTTTATCGGATATGAGCTTTATTTTACTTTCAGACTCATTTTTGCTTTGCTTGAGCGATTCATCTTTTTCGACGTTGGAAGGCTTCTGTACAGACCCGCCGACATTACTACCGTCTTCGCTGTTCGGGTTCTCTTCAGGGTTTTTATGTGCTGTTTCTTCGGCGCCCGCAGACTCTGAACAGTGCACGTCCTCGTTTTTATTCTCCGAAGCCGATTTACTCTTCTTGCTTTGTTGTGCTTGTGCGGATGTACTCTTCTTGGCTTTTTCTTTGGCTTTGGCGGCTTCCTTTTCTTTCTTCGCCTTTTCGGCTGCCGCCGCTTTTTCCTTGGCTGCCTTTTCCTTGGCTTTGGCGGCTTCTTTTTCTTTCTTCGCCTTTTCGGCTGCCGCCGCTTTTTCCTTGGCTGCCTTTTCCTTGGCTTTGGCGGCTTCTTTTTCTTTCTTCGCCTTTTCGGCTGCCGCCGCTTTTTCCTTGGCTGCCTTTTCCT
>CAYTMY010000230.1:0-2539 GCA_964439075.1 uncultured Lachnospiraceae bacterium
ACAGCGTATCATGCCATTTTTTTATGGCTTCGATAAAAAATTGCGTCATATCGAAATTGGCGATATCGACGCCGAAGGAGGACAGAATATCCCGAATGAACGGAAGGGCGGACAGCTCACGAAGCGACTCGGTAATGATTTCATTATACCCCTCAAATTGCTTAACCGCTTCCGCTATACTTTCGATTGCATTCGGTATGACAAGCACGCACAATACCACCACAAAGACCGCTGCCGTCAAATATATGCACGCCAAAGCGATTATACGGGCAGCTTTTTGCCTTTTGGTCCAATATTTTTTTTCGGTCAATTTCTTTTGCAAAAACAAACACGGACGGTGCAGCAGATAAGCGATAACATAACCGAAAAGCAGCGGTTTTATAAGCGACGTCAATTCATTAAAGAATGTATATACCGCCTTGCAAACGTTGCCAAAGCCCGAAGATACACGTAATAATATTATAAGCAGAGCTATACATACGGTGACAACAGCGCAAATATACAACAATTTCTTTTCATTTTTAATGAATTCTTTCATTGCTTCTCTCCCGATGCAAAATACCTAAGCGAATCGTTATAAAACGCCGCGTTTTGGCAAAAGTAAGCTTGACTTATGTTATAATTATTTACAAACAAAACAGAACGGAACGGAAAATGGGTCTTATAATAACATCATTGATCGTTATCCTGGCGGATAGATTGTCGAAAATCCTAGCCGTAAAATACCTTGAGGGCGCAAAGGATGTAACAGTTATCGAAAACATCCTTGATTTGACATTTACAAAAAACACGGGAGCGGCATTCAGCTTATTTGCAGGAAAAGCATTCCTTTTGGGCATATTCAGCGTCATTATAGTAGTATTGCTCTGCTTCTTTCTTTATAAACAAAGAAAAGTCAATCAGCACAAAAAACTCTATCTCATCAGCATATCCATGATAATAGGAGGCGCGGTGGGAAACGCCATAGATAGATTTATTTACGGGTACGTAGTGGATTTTTTTCAGTTCACTTTTGTAAACTTTGCGGTTTTCAACGTTGCGGACGCTTTTCTTACCGTGGGCGCCGTAATTATGTGCGCATGCATATTATTCGACAAAGAGATAAAACTTTAGACAGGCGAAGAGAATGAAGATAACAGATAATAAATTTCAAGTAGTAAGCGAATACGAACCTGCGGGAGATCAGCCCGACGCCATTGCAAAACTGAGCCGCGGCGTTAGGGAGGGCATGCACGCACAAACGCTTTTGGGCGTTACCGGAAGCGGCAAGACCTTCGCCATGGCAAAGATAATAGAACAAGTGCAAAAACCCACGCTTATACTTGCGCACAACAAAACACTTGCAGCGCAGCTTGCGAACGAATTCAGAAGTTTCTTTCCGAATAACGCAGTTGAATTTTTCGTCTCATATTATGATTACTATCAACCGGAGGCGTATGTTCCCGGGCAAGACCTGTACATCGAAAAAGACTCCGACATCAACGACGACATAGATAAAATGAGACACTCCGCCACCTGTGCGCTTGCCGAACGCAACGATGTTATTATCGTTGCCAGCGTAAGCTGCATATACGGTTTGGGTAGCCCCATAGACTACGAAAACATGGTCATATCGCTCAGACCCGGCATGATAAAAGACAGAGACGAACTTATGCGCAGGCTTATCGACCTTCAGTATACCCGAAACGAAACCGACTTTCACCGCAGCACCTTCCGCGCAAAGGGAGATGTTTTGGAAATATTTCCCGCTTCGGCGAGCGAACACGCAATACGCGTGGAATTTTTCGGAGATGAGATAGAACGAATATCCGAAATTGACGCTATAACTTTAAAGGCGCGCCGTGCGCTCAACCACGTGAGCATATTTCCCGCATCGCACTATGTGACCTCGCCCGAAAAATTGAACTCGGCACTTAATACGATACAACAAGAGCTTGACGAACGCCTTGAATATTTCAAAAGCAACGGAATGCTTGTGGAGGCGCAAAGACTTCTGCAAAGAACAAACTTTGATATGGAAATGCTGCGTGAAATGGGCTACTGCAAAGGAATAGAAAACTATACTCGCCATATAAACGCAAGTCCCGCAGGAGCGGCTCCGTACACGCTTATGGACTATTTCCCGAAGGATTTTCTTATGTTCATCGACGAGTCTCACGTAACTCTGCCGCAGGTACGAGGTATGTTCGGAGGCGATAAAAGCAGGAAGAGAAACCTTATTGATTACGGCTTCAGGCTGCCCTCCGCCTATGACAACCGTCCTCTTGACTTCGCCGAATTTGAAAAGAAGCTGAATCAGGTGGTATTCGTATCCGCAACACCGGGAGAATACGAAGCGGATCATTCGGCGCAGACGGCGGAGCTCATAGTGCGCCCTACGGGTCTTATCGATCCGAAGATAGAAATAGTACCCACCAAGAATCAAATAGAACACCTTATAGGCAGCATAAATACGGAGGCAAAAAAAGGAAACAGGGTTCTCGTTACCACACTCACAAAGAGAATGGCGGAGGATCTTTCAAAATACTTGGCACAAGCG
>CAYTMY010000231.1:0-2498 GCA_964439075.1 uncultured Lachnospiraceae bacterium
ATAAACACTGGGTTTTTCGGCCCTGCATCTATTTTGACCTAATGTTATGGTGGAGCCGGGGGGAGTCGAACCCCCGTCCAAAAATACCGCTGTGAGAACTTCTCCGGGTGCAGTCAGTCGCTCGGATTTAGCATATTATCAGTGCGCCTGACAGAGCTGATAATACGCGAGCCCTTTTATACTGTATGCATAAGGGCGTTTGCACACAGGAGCCTACCTAAGTTTTTACGCGTCTTCGTATATCGGCAGGTTATATACGGGACACGATGCTGCTATTAAGCAGCAAATGCAAAATTGTTGTTTTCTTTTGCGTTTAAATTTAATTTGACGTTTTTAAGATTCGTCACATCTACCCGCTGTTCTGACTTAAATATCCCTGTCGAAACCATTACGGCCCCTTAATGATGTTTAAGAGCACGCTCTATGTTTCTTTGAGCGTCCTTCTTAGCGCTTGATTCTCTTTTATCGTAAAGTTTTTTACCTTTTCCGACAGCAATATCCATTTTGACATACGCTCCCGAGAAATGCAAGTCTAAAGGGATCAGAGTGTACCCTTCCTTCTGCGAGCTTTCGCAAAGCTTGCGTATCTCTCTTTTATTCAGCAGAAGCTTTCTGTGCCGAAGAGGGTCTTTATTCATGATATTGCCTTGTTCGTAAGGACTTACATGCATATTTGCGACGAAAACTTCGCCGTTTTTGATATAGGCATAACTGTCCTTCAGGTTGACTTTTCCCGCTCGTATGGATTTTACTTCCGTTCCGAAAAGCGAAATGCCCGCTTCATACACATCTTCGATAAAATATTCATGTGTTGCGGCTTTGTTTTTTGCTATTACCTTTTTATCTTCTTTTTTTGACATTTTCACTCCGAAACAAACCGTAGCTTATAAATATGCGAATCAAGCTTCATCATTATAGAGTGAGGCGATTAAGCTGTCAAGCGATTAATTGATATTTAATCATGGCAAAATATATCTATTTATAGATTTTTAAAGTTTCATGAGCCAGAATATCCGCAAGGTTCACAGCGTTACCGCCGTAACCCCCGTTTTCTATAACAACGGTTATAGCGTATTTAGGTTCAGCCAAAGGGAAATATCCGGTAAACCACGCGTGCGCGGGACTGTCTTGTATGTTTTCCGCAGTACCTGTTTTCCCTGACAGACCTCCGTATTCTCCCAAAGTATTTGAACAGGCGGTTCCCCCGCTCCCCGTCAGCTGCATAGCGCCTTTCAGCCATGTTACGGTTTCGGGCTTTAAGCTTAAATTAAAAAGCTTTTTCTCTTCGGAGGGCATGTTGTTACCCGCAGCGTCGCTTACGGTATTCACTATATAAGGCTTCATCCCCACGCCACCTGCCGCTATAGCGGAGGTGATGGCATTTATTGTATATGCACTTGCCTGAACCCTACCCTGTCCCAACGCAGCATTGAAAACGTCCATATCGTTATAAATATCCGAAGCGACAAAACTGTAGTGTTCATCGTACTCCAGTATAAACCTGTCCGATGGGATATCGCCGAATTCGGTAAAACCCCACTGCTTTGCCTTGTCGAGCACATGCGACTTTGTTTCGCCTTCAGAGTTTGTATACACCAATTTTTGAGCCAATTTATAAAAACAACAATTGCAGGAATGAGCAAATGCCTCGGCTATCGTAACATCTCCGTGAACGGCGTTATCGTAGCAGTGCCTTTCCTCCTCTCCTACCTTCACCGTTCCGCTGCAAGTATACCGCGTATTATCATCGATGATTCCCATATCATAGGCAACAGCGGCGGTAAGTATCTTCATTATGCTGCCCGGTTGATAACTGAGCACGGCATTATTCATAAAACCTCCGTAAGATACCATAGCCAATAGCTCTCCGCTTCCGACGTCGCTGACTATAGCGCTGATGCGTTCATGAGCATTGTCCTGTGCATATTTTCGCATTGCATTCTCACAACTTTTCTGGAGATTATAATCGAGCGTTAAAGTGATATTTCCGCCTTCATTGGGATGATCGTTGATAACATAATACCCGTTTTCCTCAAGCACATTGCCCTCTGCATCAACGTACGCGCTCACCGTAACGGGACTTCCTCCCGCAAGTATTTTATCGTAACGCTGCTGCAAACCGCTCACTCCGCGGCATGCGTCCGCTCCTGTAATATAAGCCGCCACACTATCATTGCCGCAGGATACTTCAAAAAAATCATATCCATCAACATGTCGGTTCGTGAAAGGTATACCGTTGCGGTCATATATGGTTCCTCGCGGATAAGATACCAATACAGACCTGACGTATTGAGTCGACAAAGCTTCTATACCTACGTTCGGCGCAAGAGTCCTACAAGCACAGGCTGCTCCGCAAATAAGCATTGCCGTTCCCATAAATATTCCCATGAACTTTATTCTCTTCATAAAAATATCCCCTTTTTATCGTTCCCGCCTGTATAAAATCTTATACGAGCAGTCGATAAAAAGGGGCTTTGGTTCACTTTATTTTCGCGCTT
>CAYTMY010000232.1:0-2483 GCA_964439075.1 uncultured Lachnospiraceae bacterium
GATCGTTCCGATATTTACATGCGGTTTCGTTCTCTCGTAATGCTGTTTAGCCATTTTTAAGTTTTCTCCTAATCTTAATTATTTCTTTCCCGCAAGCTTTTCTATAAGATGTTGCGGGACTTGCTCGTAATGTGAAAACTGAAGTGTGTGCGTACCTCTGCCCTGTGTTTTGGAACGCAGAGCCGTGGTGTACTGGAAGGTTTCGGCAAGAGGTACGTAACCGTGTACTATCTGTGCGTTTCCTCTGGCTTCTATGCCTTCTATCTTGCCTCTTCTTGTGTTCAGGTCGCCTATTACGTCTCCGAGGTATTCCTCCGGTACTATCACTTCTATCTTAAAGATAGGTTCGATAAGTACGGGACCGGCTTTTCTCATAGCGTCTTTGAATGCAAGCGCGCCTGCTATCTTAAACGCCATTTCCGAAGAGTCAACTTCGTGATACGAACCGTCGACCAGCGTTACCTTTACGTCGAGCACCTGGTAACCCGCAAGTATTCCGTTTTCCATAGCGTCTTGAATACCCTTGTTTACAGGTTCGACATATTCCTTGGGAACCACTCCGCCTACTATCTTGCTTTCAAAGCTGTAACCCATACCGGGTTCGTTGGGCTCTACCTGAAGTACGATGTGCGCATACTGACCTTTGCCGCCCGTTTGTTTGACGTATCTGTAGTTGACTTCCGCGGGTTTGGTGATGGTTTCCTTGTATGCGACCTGAGGCCTGCCTACGTTTGCTTCCACCTTGAATTCGCGAAGCATTCTGTCTACGATTATTTCCAGGTGCAATTCTCCCATACCGGAAATTATCGTCTGACCCGTTTCTTCGTCTGTTTTAAACTTGAAGGTGGGGTCTTCATCGGACAATCTCAGCAGGGCGTTTATCATTTTATCCTGTCCTGCCTTTGTCTTCGGTTCTATTGCTACCGATATTACCGGTTCGGGGAATTCCATCGTTTCGAGTATTATTTGATTGTTTTCGGCGCAAATCGTATCACCGGTGGATACTTCTTTTAAGCCGACTATCGCAATAATATCTCCCGCATAAGCCTTTTCAAGGTCTTTTCTGTGGTTTGCGTGCATACGTATTATTCTGCCTACGCGCTCTTTTTTGCCCTTTAGGGGGTTGTAGATATATGAGCCGCTTGACAAAATGCCCGAATAAATACGTGTAAATGCAAGCTTTCCGACAAACGGATCCGACATGATTTTAAACGCCAATGCTGCCAAAGGTTCTTCGTCGCTCGGATGACGTTCTATCGCTTCGCCTGTTCTCGGATTTGTTCCCGTTACGGCAGGAACGTCGAGAGGAGAGGGGAGATAGTCTACAACGCAGTCCAAAACCTTCTGTACGCCTTTGTTTTTAAAGGATGAACCGCATACCACGGGTATAAGTTCGTTCTTTATACAGGCGCATCGGAGAGCGTTCTTTATGAGAGACTCTTCCACGTCTTCTCCGCCGAGATATTTTTCCATTACGGTCTCATCGTAATCGGAAATGCTTTCAAGCATCTTTTCTCTGTATTCTTCGGATATATCCTTGTAATCTTCGGGAATGTCCTCAACGTCGATTACGTTTCCCTGATCGTCCTTGTAAATGTATGCCTTCATTTCGATAAGGTCGATCATTCCGAGGAAATCCTCTTCCTTGCCGATAGGCAGCTGAATGGGCACGGGTACCGCGCCTAGGCGCGTTTTGATCATGTCGACAACTCTGAAAAAGTCGGCGCCCATTATGTCCATTTTGTTTACGTAAGCTATCCTGGGCACGTTGTATTTATCAGCTTGTCTCCACACGGTTTCCGACTGCGGTTCCACTCCGCCTTTCGCACAGAACACAGCAACGGCTCCATCGAGCACTCGCAAGCTTCGCTCAACCTCTACCGTAAAATCAACGTGTCCCGGAGTATCAATGATGTTGATGACGCAGTCTTTCCAGTTGGTTGTCGTTGCGGCTGAGGTTATAGTTATACCTCTCTCCTGTTCCTGCTCCATCCAGTCCATCTGTGCGCCGCCCTCGTGGGTTTCGACAGTTTTGTGGATTTTTCCCGAATAGAAGAGAATACGCTCCGTTGTCGTCGTTTTACCCGCGTCTATGTGCGCCATTATTCCGATGTTTCTGGTGTTTTTTAGAGTTTCTGCTCTGTTCACTGTTATCCCTCAATTACCATTTATAATGTGCGAACGCTCTGTTTGCTTCCGCCATTTTGTGTGTATCTTCCTTTTTCTTTACGGATGCTCCCGAATTATTCAGAGCGTCCATCAGTTCGCCCGCGAGTCTTTCTCTCATCGTGCGTTCGCTTCTTTTTCTTGCGTTTGTTACGAGCCAGCGGAGTCCGAGCGTTTGTCTTCTCGAAGGCGATACTTCGAGCGGCACCTGATATGTGCTGCCGCCGACTCTGCGAGCCTTTACTTCGAGTACGGGCATGATATTGTTAAGCGCTTCTTCAAAAGCGGCGAGAGGTTCCTTGCCTGTCTTTTCTTTA
>CAYTMY010000233.1:0-2482 GCA_964439075.1 uncultured Lachnospiraceae bacterium
TGCATTCCACTGCCGCCGCAAAGAGAAACACATACAAAGGCATACGCTTTACACCGTTTGGAACAATTACCCTCACAAGGCAATACACCACCGCCACCACAAGCATATCCCCAACGTAAGGGCGTATAAAAGCATCGTGCACAAATAAAGCTATCAGCACTTCCACAGCCAGAAAAACAATAAAGCAAATAAAATACTTCGTGCGTTTCGTCATTTTTTTCATGCACTCTCCTATCGGTCATGCTCTGCGGGCATGGCGTCTGTTTTGACCCCAATAAAGCAACTTACGCTTGCCGTTTTGCGGTATTTTAACATATAATATGCATAGCAGCAAAAACTTTCCGACTTAATAGACCTGTCCTCTTGTAAGAATTTTCATAAGAGGACAGGTCTTGATGCATAACAATGTGCTATATTACAAACAGGAGTTATATTATGGATATATCAAAGAGAATAAAAAAAGACGAGAATCGTTAGGCTTAACGCAAGATGAGCTTGCAAAAAAGGTCGGATATAAGTCAAGGTCTTCGATAAATAAAATAGAATTGGGCAAAACGGACATAACGCAATCTAAAGTTGTAGCATTTGCCGATGTGTTGCGTACTACCCCGGCATACATTATGGGCTGGGATGAAGAACTTGAAAGCTTATAGCTTTTAACCCCGAATATGCACCTAAAATCATCAAAGGTGCATATTTGGCACAATGCACAATTTTAGGCAAGGTTATAAAATTAATTAGAGACGTTCAATGCAAAATACTAAGTTACGATTGCAGATTTTTTAATGAATAATGAAAAATGAATAGTACAGAAACGCTCCGGCTTGCCCTTTAACATTCTTAATTATTCATTCTTCAATATTCACGTGTGCCCTTTAGGGTATCATTCACTGAGCGTTTGATTTATCAAACGCGTTTCTGGGTTTACTGTACAAAAAAGATGTCAGAATACATAGTTAGATTACACACCGTATTCGTCCTTGACCTTAACTCGAAAAAAGTCCGCACTCGACTTTTTTCGAAGAGGAGTAATTAATGGAACGAGTCAAAAATGCCACCGAAAACTTCGGTGGCATTCAACGAGTGAAATTAATTACGACGATGGTGCGGGCAACAGGACTTGAACCTGCACACCTTACGGCACAAGATCCTAAATCTTGCGTGTCTGCCAATTCCACCATGCCCGCATAAAACCACTGAAAAAGTATATCAAATTACTTATTTTATGTCAAACAAGAAATGCCGTATCCGTCAGCCTTTAAAACAGAATACACAGCCACGCATCACCTTACAATGTAAAAAACGGCAGCCGTACCGCTGCATGTTTCGAAAAAAAACAAAATCCCGCAACAATATAGTGTCCTTACGAGAAAAAGTTGCGGTATACTTATATTTAATGAAAAAATACAACAAAACGTCGAAGAAAGGATAAAACCAAAATGAAAAACGGTAATAAGAAGATATTTGCGTTTGTTTTTATCCTTTTCTTCCTCCTCGCACTGTCGGTTTGCGCCTACTTTGTTTTGAAAAACAGCGCGGGTAAGCTCGACGGGAAAATGGCTTCGTACAAAGTGCTGCATGTGATCGACGGAGATACGTTCGTTGTAAAAGATAACGGAAGCGAAAAAAAAGTGCGGATGATCGGCATCGACGCGCCCGAGAGCGCCGCCTATGACAAAAGCGAAAACACTCCCGAAGGGAAAGCCGCCGCCGAGTATTTAAAAAAGCTTATCGAGGGAAAAACCGTAAAGCTGGAATTTGACGTCGGCATGTACGACCAATACGACAGACTGCTTGCCTACGTATATTATAACGGGGAAATGATAAATAAGGTGTTGCTTAAGGAAGGCTACGCCGTAACAATGACGATACAGCCGAATATAAAATATGCAGATGAATTTTATGAGCTTCAAAAGGAAGCTCAGCGGAGCAAAAAAGGCTTTTGGAAAGACTATTTTGAAAATTGAACCCAAAAGGGTGTCTTGAACGACAGTTTCAAACGTATTATTTAAGCATCAGCCGATTTGTATTCGTTTTTATCTGCCCATTCGCACAAATCGAATAGCGTACATGTTGCGCATTCGGGTTTTCTTGCATGGCAGACTCTTCTTCCGTGCCATATAAGAAGGTGATGCATAAGAGACCAAGTGCGCTCCTCAAGTATATCCATAAGCTGCCGCTCCGTTTTCAGCACGTCGCCGCTGTGAGCAAGCCCTATTCGGTTCGATACGCGCTGCACGTGAGTATCCACCGCTATCGCATTTTTGCCGAAGGCATTTGCAAGCACTACATTTGCGGTCTTTCTGCCCACTCCGGGTAGCGTTATCAACTCCTCCATTGTATCGGGAACTTCTCCATTGAATTTTTCGCACAAAATACCGCTCAGCGCAATTATATTTTTGGTCTTTGAAGCGCTGAGTCCGCAGGAATGAACGGTTTTTTCAAGCTCTTCATAGCCGAGAGATATCATTTCGTCGGGAGT
>CAYTMY010000234.1:0-2453 GCA_964439075.1 uncultured Lachnospiraceae bacterium
AAGCATATAAGGTATTTTTTGCAATTGTGCTTCTCTTATTTTATAACCGAGTTTTTCGTTTCTCATGTCTGTATGCACTCTTATACCATTTGCCTTCAAATGAGCATCAACCTCTTTTGCATAACCGTCATATTCGGGATTGACTGTTATGATTTCCGCTTGAACAGGCGCCAACCAGAGAGGGAAGGCTCCTGCAAAATTCTCTGTAAGTATAGCAATAAAGCGTTCTATACTGCCGAATATTACCCTGTGGATGACTATGGGGCGATGTTTATCACCGTCGCTGCCCACATAGGTAAGGTCAAATCTTTCCGGCATTTGAAAGTCAAGCTGAATGGTTCCACATTGCCAAGTTCTTCCTATGCAGTCCTTTAAGTGGAAGTCGATTTTGGGACCGTAAAAAGCGCCGTCGCCTTCATTTATTTTATAATCGAATCCTTTTGCTTCGATAGCTTCTTTCAATGCGTTTGTTGCTATATCCCATTGCTGCTGAGAACCTATTGCTTTTTCGGGTTTAGTAGAGAGTTCTATCATGTAATCAAAACCGAAAAGCTTGTATACATCGTCAATGAAATTGATAACACCGATGATCTCTTCTTTAATTTGGTCCTCCCTCATAAAGATATGTGCGTCATCCTGCGTAAAGTTGCGTACACGCATAAGTCCGTGAAGAGCACCGCTTTTTTCGTGCCTGTGTACAAGTCCCAATTCACCCATTCTTATGGGCAGGTCTTTATAGGAGACTAATTTTCTGTTATAAAGGAGCATACCTCCCGGGCAGTTCATCGGTTTTATGGCAAATTCGCGGTCATCTATTGTGGTGAAATACATATTTTCATGGTAATTGTCCCAGTGCCCGGAGCGTTTCCAAAGTTCAACGTCAAGTATGACGGGTGTTTTAACTTCATCATACCCGCGCAAAGTGTGCTGCTCTCTCCAATAATTTTCCAATTCATTTCTTATTATCATTCCCTTAGGATGAAAAAACGGAAATCCCGGACCTTCCTCCATAATGGAAAACAGATCGAGCTCTTTACCTATTTTTCTATGGTCGCGCAACTTTGCTTCTTCAAGCATGTGCAAATAGTCGTCAAGCATGCTTTTTTTGGGAAATGATATACCGTATATGCGTTGGAGCATTTTGTTTTTTTCGTCTCCTCGCCAGTATGCGCCGGCTATTGAAAGTAGTTTAAAGGCTTTGATAGGAGACATATCGTGTATATGAGGTCCCGCGCAAAGGTCGTAAAAATCTCCCTGCTCATAAAAACTTATTTCGGCGTTGTCGCTCAGATTTTCGATCAACTCAACCTTATATATTTCGCGGTTTTTCTTTTCTTTTTCTATTCCTTCCGTTTTCGGAAGAGTGTATCTGACAATTTCGGGATTCTCAGAGATGATTTTTCTCATTTCGGCTTCTATTTTTTCAAGTGTTTCGGGCGTAAAAGGTTCTTTCAAATCAAAATCATAATAAAATCCGTTTTCGATCGAAGGTCCTATGGCGAGTTTCACATCGGGGAAAAGTCTTTTTACTGCTTGCGCCATTATGTGTGATGTAGTATGCCAAAATGCGAGTTTTCCTTCGGGGTCGTCGAATTTATGAAACATAATGTTGCAGTCATCCTCTATTATATAGCGAATATCTTTGAGTTGACCGTCCACGGTAGCGCTCAATACTTCTTTGGCAAGAGATGGGCTTATGGAAGCGGCTACCTCATAAATGCTTATTCCTTTTTGATAATCACGAGTATTTCCGTCAGGGAAAGTGATCTTCATAGTATTTCCTCCTTATATATCATATAATAAATAAAAACACTCACCAAAGGGACGGTTTCCCGCGGTTCCACCCTTTTTGGCAAGTGCCCACTTTAAAAGTTGTAACGTAACAAACGTGAATGCTTTTTAACGCATCAAGCTCCAAAGCGGTTATGCAAACAGTAAAGTCGGGGTTTCACAGCATTTTACCCTTCTCTTAGGCTTTACCTATAATGCAATTTCTTTCTCATAGCCGTTATCAACGATAATAGCATTCATTTTCTTTCTTGTCAATAAATTAAAAATAATAAATATCGTGAAATCATTGACTATTTTTTACTGTTGTGGTAGACTTCGAACTGTTAAACATCAAAGCAGAAGAAATTGCTTCTCACCTTGTGCGGCTTACGCTGTCGGGTTTCGATATACTATTTGGTATGTTATGATCGCAATTTCTTTGCGGTCATTTTATTTTATCGGAGGTGAATCAGTATAAAAGATTTTCAAATTAACGAACAGATTCGTGATAAAGAGCTCAGAGTCATAGACGATAATGGTGCTATGATAGGAGTGTTGTCTTCAAAAGAAGCTCTTGATTTGGCTTATGCAAAGGAGCTTGACCTTGTAAAAGTATCTCCCGAAGCCAAACCGCCCGTGTGCAAAATACTCGATTACGGAAAATTCAAATACGAAATGAGTAA
>CAYTMY010000235.1:0-2450 GCA_964439075.1 uncultured Lachnospiraceae bacterium
TTTACGGAAAAATCTCCGAATTTTTCTTCTCTGGGCACTTCAACCGTAACTCCGAATCCCTTCGGCACGTGAATATTAAAATAATCAGATGCCTTGCTTATCGCATCAAGCGTTATTCGACTTATTTCTTTTTCTAAACTGAGTTTACCGGACATATTTACTGTTTTTTAAAAGCCAATTCCTTCCTGTTGTTATATCGTTCAAATCCGAAATCTATTAATCTTTCTATCAAATCGGCATATGCTATGCCGCATTGTTCCCACAATTTGGGATACATGCTTATATTTGTAAAGCCGGGCATGGTATTTACTTCGTTTAAAACGATCTCTCCACTCGTCTTTTTCACAAAGAAGTCCACTCTTGAAAGTCCGCTGCATCCAAGCACTTCGTAAGCTTTTACGGCATATTCGCGGAGTTGCAATGAGGTTTGTTCTGGTATCGGTGCCGGTATTTCTGTTTTTGATTCATCTCCGCTTTGATATTTCGCTTCATAGTCATAAAAATCGTTACAAGGGCGTATCATCCCCGGACAGCTCGACTGTGCGTTTTCATTACCCAAAACGGCAACTTCGACTTCGTATCCGTCAATGAATTCTTCCAAAAGGATCTTTTCATCATATTTTGAAGCTTCATATAGCGCTTTTTTCAGCTCAGCAGTATCCGCTGATTTGGAAATACCCACGCTTGAACCCATATTGGCAGGTTTTACAAATACGGGATATGAAAATATCGCTTCGGCTTCATGAACGCATTTATCGGCGTCGTTCTGTATTTCCTTTTTAGTGAAAACAATCGATTTTGCGACCGGTATGCCTGCCGCTTCGAAAAGAAGCTTTGCTATATGCTTATCCATAGCAGCTGACGAAGCCAATACTCCGCAACCGACATAAGGTTTAGCGAGCATTTCAAATAACCCTTGTATAGTACCGTCCTCACCGAAGGTACCGTGCAATACGGGGAAAAATATATCTATCCGATTTATTTCTTCATCGTCGAACAAGGAAAAAGTATCTCGTATATTTGAGGTATCTTCCTCCCATTTATCGAGTGCTATATTCTTAACGTCGCCCTTATAAATTTTCCAAACACCTTCTCTGTCAATACCTATCAAGGATACATCAAATTTGCTTTTATCTATTGCATTTATAACATTCGACGCCGAAACGAGGGAGACGTCATGTTCTCCGCTTTTGCCGCCGAATATTACGCCGATATTTATTTTTTCCGTCATTTTATTCTCCGCATTTATTTGAAACTATGTTCGTGTATAAGCTTCTTTTTCAAGTCGTAAAGTTTATCCGATAAATCAACATGATATTCATTCGGGTTTACAAAACGCAAATTTTCATCCCAAAAATGTTCTCTTCTCTGTTTGTAAAACGCAGCGATATCGGTAATGTCTTGTTCTTTATACACAAGAGTTCCTTTGTCATATATGCATTCAAGCAGATCCTCGGTGTAAAAATCAGTCAGAACTCTTTGTTTATATGTAAATAGAGGATGATATATCTTCAAAGGCTTTGTCGTATCAATGCATTCGTCCTCAAGCATTATCATATCGGCAAGAGCTTTGTTTGTTTTTTTATCAAATATCCTGACTGTTTTTTTATAACCCGGATTTATTATCTTTGCGGGGTCGTCGGATATTTTTATCTTAGGTATTCTCTTCCCATCCTTTGTTATAAGTTCGGAAAGCTTGTAAACGGCACCCAAAGCGGGCGTTCCGTCACCTGTCATCATCTTTGTGCCTACACCCCACATGGTTATTTTGGAGTCCTGTGCTTTTAAATCACTGATGAGGTATTCGTCTAAATCGGATGATGCGGATATTATCGCGTCGTCAAAGCCTTCAGCATCAAATATTTCTCTTGCTTTTTTGGAAAGATAAGCCAAGTCGCCCGAATCCAGTCTTATTCCGTAAGCTCCGTTTAATTTATTTTCTTTTTTGAGCTTTTTAAACAACTTTATCGCATTGGGAATGCCGCTGTTTAACGTATCGTACGTATCGACAAGAACTATAACATTATCGGGATTCTGTTCTGCAAATTTTTCAAAAGCATCATACTCGCCGTCAAAACACATTACATACGCATGTGACATTGTTCCCTTGGAAACACAGCCGAATCTGTATTCGGCTTCCACATTGCTTGTGGCATTGCAACCGCCAATGATAGCGGCTCTGGCGCCAAACAACGCGGATTCCGTTCCATGAGCTCTTCTCATCCCGAATTCGAGAACAATATCGTTTTTAGCCGCCATTCTTACGCGTGAAGCTTTCGTCGCTATCAATGATTCATGATTGATAATGGCAAGTATTGCAGTTTCAAGAATATGCGCTTCGGGCATGGGCGCCTTAACTCTTACAAGAGGCTCCTGAGGGAAAACTATATCTCCTTCTCTTACGGCGTATATATCGCCCGAAAAATGAAAATTGCGTATAAAATCAAGGT
>CAYTMY010000236.1:0-2398 GCA_964439075.1 uncultured Lachnospiraceae bacterium
GGGTATGGAACCGTTGATTTTTTCGCCAATAATAATCATTTTTTCCTCCGTAGATATATGTGTTATATGTTAAAAATTTGTTTTTCATAAAATATATAACGTTCAAACTCATTATACATTGTTTAGCGCAAATTGAAAATACTTTTTAAAAGAAAAATAAAACCGCGCCCTATAATTTTTGTCCTATGGCATACAACAAGGGCACTATATACTAATGCCCTTGTAATATTTGCTCGAAAATCAGTTTTTCAACGCGTCTTTATGCGATAAGCTCTTTAGCCTTTGTTGCGGCTGTTCCTGCGTCGGGAGCCCAAGCGTCGGCGCCTATTTGATCTGCGAATTCCTGTGTTATGGGTGCTCCGCCTACGAGAATCTTGAAGCCTGTGAGACCGCTTGCCTTTATGGCTGCCGCCGCGCTCTTCATTGCGGGCATCGTGGTCGTAAGGAGCGCCGAAAGAGCGACTACCTTTACGTCGGGATTGGCTTTGATGGCTTCGACGAATTTTTCATCGGGTACGTCAACGCCGAGGTCGATCATTTCGAAACCTGCCGCGCCGATCATCATGGAAACGAGGTTCTTGCCTATATCGTGCAGATCGCCCGCTACCGTGCCGATGATGCATTTTCCGAGTGAAGAACCGCCGCCTGCCGCGAGTAACGGAGTGAGTACTTCAACACCCTTTGACATTGTTCTTGCCGCGATGAGCATTTCGGGTACGAATATCTCGCCTGCCGAGAATTTGTTGCCTACGATACCCATTGCGTCGATCATTGCCGCAAGAATGTCGTTTGCGCTGCTGCCCTCGTCAAGAGCACCCTGAACGAGATCCGCTACGAGCTTTGTTTTGCCGTTTTCAACGGCTGTTGCTACTTCATTGATTTTTGCCATAATTAGTTTACCTCCCTATTTTTGCGGTTTTGCCGCACGAAACTAATTTACGTTCTTATTTTAACCGAAACTTTTCTTTTGTAAATGATTTAATTTTCAATAGCCATGTAACTCAAAGTTACAGCATCGTCCTAAAAGTAAAGTATTCGGATAAAAACTTCTTCATCGGTACAGGCGCGTCATTTTCGCCTATTACCGTTACATTCAAGCCTGCGAAAGCTGTCCTTCAAAGATGATATGAAAAAATTTACAAGCGGCGAAACGGGATATTTTTTCGAACATACAGATATGTATTCCATTGCAATGGGAATATCCGCGCTGCAAACGGGAACCGTCTTTAAGGCTTTGTCCCCCATAAGGCGCGAATAACCCTCATATTCGATATCGGTGGTAAAGCAAATATTATCGGAATTTTCAACGGCTCCGAAACGCATAAGCGCGTTATCGGTATCGTATAAAATATGATAACTGTCTGTAATGTTTTCATCTATAAAATGCGTAAAATAAGAATCGCTGTCTGCGATAACGCTCGACGAGGTAAGCATGTGCCCCTGCAAGCTTTTTTTCGCCGCAAGCGCATTTTTTTTATCGCAAGCTATCACAACCGCGCACCCGCAAAGTTTGCTGACGTGGAATTCTTTTTCAAGCTGCCGCGCCTGCTCTTCACCCGCAAGAAAAATCCCCATATTTGCGTCGCCTATCTTCAGACTTGCCAGAATACTCTCCGCACACGCGGCGCTTACCGAAAAATTGGTATTCGGGAACTGCTTTTTTATGCTCAGCATTTCCTCGTTTATATTCGGAAGCAGCTGTGTTTTTGCAGTCATAAGTTTTACGCTGCCCGTACCCAAAGGGTCCATAAGCGAGCCGCTGTTTAATATATTGTCCTTGTTTTTCAGCATTTCCACTGCGAAATTATAAACTATCTCGCCCGAATCGGTGAGTATGCAGCCCGAAGGAACGCGGTAGAACAAAACCACTCCTATCTCTTCTTCGAAAAGGTTGATAGCTTTACTTACAGCAGGATGCGAAACATACGACTCCTTGGCTACCGCCGCCATGGAGCCCAACTGCGCTACTTTGACGAAATATTCTATTTGAGTCAGATTCATTTTTTCTCCCGACGCCTGCAAAACGAATACAGCGTTTTAAACAATAAAAATATTATATCACATTTTAAAATAATATTCAATAAAAATATAGGGCGTGGTTTTTTTGCAATTTATCATAAAAACCGATATAGACGGCACAACCGACAGAAATAATTTTCGGAAAGATATATTGCGGTTTTAACGAACGTTATTTGCCAAATTACGATAAAAACTATTAAGATTTTACTATGAAATTCAAAAGTCGCTTGCCAAAACGGATTGCTTGCGGTATTATAAAATTGGTGGAAAATCATAATTTTTTTATTTTTGAGACCGAAATAAAAACTGAGCTTGGTGATGTGTTGGGTGATTTCATCAAAAAATGAACGCATTATAATTCAAAGCAACTAATCAAAAA
>CAYTMY010000237.1:0-2395 GCA_964439075.1 uncultured Lachnospiraceae bacterium
ACTGTTTTTATATCGCTGCGAGCCGTTTCTTCTTTTATTTTGCGTATGATATATTCGGTTTGCCCTATATATCCGTAAACAAGTCCCGCCTGCATACTCGTTATGGTATTTGCCGCAAGAATGCTCTCGGGTTTTTCTATTTCTATCTTGGGAAGCTGCGCTGCCTTCGACCACAGTGCGTCGGCGGATATTTTAATGCCGGGGGAGGTGACTGCCGCGCAGAATACTCCGTCCTCGGTCACATAGTCGTATCGGGTGGCAGTGCCGAAATTCACTATGATTATCGGTCCTCCGTACTGAGTGTAGGCCGAAAGAGCATCCACTATCCTGTCTGCGCCTACCTCTCTCGGGTTTTCGGTCTGAATGCGTATACCCGTTTTAATGCCCGGTCCCACCATTATGGGGGTTATGTTCATATACTTTACAAAGGTACTCATTAAGGTGTAATTGATATCGGGAACCACGCTCGATATAATGCAATCCTCAATGTCCTCAAATGTAAGTTTCTCCACTTCAAGAAAGGTTTTCAGCAGTACCGCCGTTTCGTCCGAGGTGCGCTCCTGTTTTGTCATAAATCTGTATCGCGCTGTCAGAGCGTCTTTATCGTATATTCCTATTGCCGTTGTGGTATTGCCGGCGTCTACGACTATCAGCATAAACTGTCTCCTAGTCTTTTTTCAGTATGTATTTTTTCAGCGGCTTGCCTACGCCGTAGCCCACTATACCGCCTATAATGGCTTCGGGTATTCCGCTTGTCAGTATCGTCAGCCCTATTATTCCTATCAGAGCTTCGAAAGCCAGTCCCAATACGGATGCGTAAGTTTTTCCGAAGAAAAGATATATTCCTCCCAAAACTCCGAACGTATTGACAAGACTTCCGATAAATCCGCTCAAACCGTAGGTGACGACATCCTTGGGTTTGTCTTTGAATGTTTTTTTGAAGTAGGTGTGAAGCAGCCCTGTTACCGTTCCTGCAAGAATCCGTGGTACAAAGCATATTACAAGACTTAGCGCGTTGCCCGTGAATTGTCCCAAGGTGTAAAAAGGTGTGAATACGAACGCAAGCATAACGCTTTGTGCGGGCGGCATAAAGGTCCAGATGATAAAGCTGAAAAGACCCGCGAAGAATCCCATTGCGCTGCCTGCACCCGTTCCCAAAAGAATGGATGTGAGTATAACGGGAATCATCATCAATGTTGCGACGATAGGCCCGAAAGCGGGCAGGGAACCCAGCGGCGTGAAGCATACTATAGCTTCGATTGCCAAAAGCAGTGCAAATTGCACCATGAACAGTACTTTTTTGTTTCTCATAAAATCCTCCGTTCTCGTTCATAAAAGATACAAGACGTTTATTTTTGATTCCAACGTATTGAAATCGATGTCATTATATCATAAAATAATAGCAAGACAGATGATTTTATTTTTATTTTGCGATTGCATTGCAAAAAACTATGTGCTATAATAATCGGCAGTCTGTTTAACAAAACAAATCAATGTAACGGAGATATATAAAATGAGCAAAGAATGTTATGTATGCGAAAAGCACACTGTAGCGGGCAATACGGTCAGCCACTCGAACATTCATACTAAAAGGGTTTGGAGACCGAACCTCAGAAAAGTAAGAATAATAGAGAACGGTACGCCCAAGACGGTCACCGTATGTACTCGTTGCCTTCGTTCGGGAAAAGTGGAAAGAGCGTAGTTTCCCATACTTTGGGAGATTTCTCAAAACGCGTTGAAAAAAATGCGTCTATTGGTTGTAGAAAAATAAGAGCTGCTTACCTAAATCGGTCGGCAGCTCTTATTTATGATATGGGATAATAAAACAGCTTGGCTTGTAACCTTTCTTATCAGAATCGCCCGAAGAAATTAGAGCTTATCATTGAAATCACACATATTATCAAACCGACGCCGACCAAACAAACACATATCCATTCAGGCAGTACGATCACAAACAATGCAAAACAAAAAACAAGCAACAATAAATCGAGCAATTTTCCGGTTATTTTCTTCATATCTTCACCTGCCAAACTGTTTTTCGCTATATAGTATGTGAAGATATCAAATCATGTGAATATTATTTTATTATAAGAGGCATGCGTTCCGTGAGCTCTGAGATGTCGCTTATTCCGTTTGATGTCAGTATCTTTTCGATGCTTGTGCGGTTTTCTTTGGCGAGATCCCACAACTCTTTTCCCTCCGAGTAGTAATATACCTTTATGCAGTATGTACTGTCGTCATTCTGTGAGTATTCGCTCACCTCAATGTCTTTTATTGCGGCATACTCAAGATTTTGAGCGCTTATGCAGCTTATATTTACCGCTGCTTTTGCATTCAGTTTGTTGCCGGAAACCCCGCAGGAAGGGGCGTCGCAATCGACTTTTATAAGATATAC
>CAYTMY010000238.1:0-812 GCA_964439075.1 uncultured Lachnospiraceae bacterium
TTGAAATTAATGACCCGCTATACGTTTGCCACCATTTACCACTTTGTGTCTCTTCCTCTTTAACGGTCTTATCTTCTGCATTGCCTTTTCCGCCTTGCCCGATCTTAGAAGCAACGGACTGCAAGGCGCCTAGTGCTGCTTTAGCAAATGGGAATTTAGACTTAGCTGCCGCCGAGGGCAAGTTTGTAGCTCCTTTAGCAAGCATTTCATTGATTTTCGTTTGAGCCTGCGTTAAACCCAAAGCTTTAGCACCGGCAGCCACAGCCGTCACTGCTTTTTTCATTCCCTTTGGATACCGCAGCGTTAAATTCGCGATTCTTTGCGCTTCTGCCGCTGCTTTTGCGGCAGCTGCCGCTGCGCTGCCTCCGCCACCTGAAGACGAACCTCCTCCTCCGGAGCCTCCGCCCGAAGCAATCTTCTTAATAGCTCCTGCGCCCTTCAGAGCGCCTGAAGCCGCTTTTTTAATGGCTCCCGAAGCAGAGCTTCCTCCGCCAAACCAACCCTTCACAGTGTTCCAGGCGTTTTGCAGCCAGTTTGATTTGTGTCCGCTCGGATCAACCCTGTTTACAGGGTCATTGTCCGCATAGGTGTACCGGTTCTGGGAAACAGGGTCGTATTGATTGCCTAAATAGCTGTCCTTAGTGGTAAATGTTCCTGTCGAAGCGTCGTAGTGCCTTGCTCTGAGGTAAGTCAGCCCGTTCTGCGGGGTATACTGCTCACCGTTGTAGCCGAAGGTGCGGTCTTGTTCCGGCTCACCTGCGGTAAGCTCTCCGTAAATGTCGCCGTAATCCTTTTCGCTAAGCGGCGCGGGC
>CAYTMY010000238.1:822-2378 GCA_964439075.1 uncultured Lachnospiraceae bacterium
ACCTCTACCGTCATAGAGATAGCTCGTTCCTGTCTTGGTGTCGTTTACTCTGCCTGTCGCGCCGTAGCTGTAGCTGTCTCTCGTAGTTGTGCGTGTAGCCTGTTCCGCAAGTACTTGCGGGTTTTCATAGGTAAGATCATACACATATCGTGTCGGCTCATATACCACCCTTATAGCGTCTCCTGAGTAGGGTACTTCGCCGTCCTTGCCGTAATCCTCTTCGGTGGGTATAAGCGCATTATACCACGCTTCCTCATTATCCGTAAAGAGTGTGAGCATGTCGCGCCAAAGCTCCTTTGCGAACTGAATAAAGCTGTACCCCATGCTCGGTACGACACTTATACGCAAAATTGCGTATTTTCTTTCCGCAACGCTTTGTTTTACGGTATTATTCTGTTATTATATCAAATACCGATAAAAACAAGCATATCGGGTACCCTGTCGCAGCATGCCGCATCTCCGGCGACGTGCCGGGTCAGAGGCGTATAGACACACAGGAGGAAAATTTGAAAACAGAAAAAATCACGATCATCCAAGAACATGCAAAGCATGAAGGGGACACAGGCTCGCCCGAGGTGCAGATTGCCATTCTCACGGACAGAATCAACAATCTCAACGAGCATCTCAAGAAAAATCCCAAGGATCACCATTCGAGAAGAGGACTGCTCATGATGGTAGGTAAAAGAAGAAGACTTCTGAACTACCTGACAAAAATAGATATCGAAAGATACCGCGCTATCATAGCAAAATTGGGTTTAAGAAAATAATTTTATAAAAAGGCTTTTTAAAAGCCTTTTTTATTTGCCGATTTTATTCATTAAATTGACTTACTGTGTTAGAATAACAAATAATATATATTTCTTTATAGATTGCCCGTCTTTTTTGCAGGTGACGGAAGCCTATTTTGAAGTTATAAATAGGAGGACAGATGAAACAAGTATTTAAAACAGATTTTGCGGGAAGACCGCTCAGCGTTGAAGTCGGAGAATTAGCCCAGCTTTGCAACGGCTCCGTATTCATTTCATACGGCGATACAAGCGTGCTGGTAACGGCAGCTATGTCGAAGGACCCGAAGGAAGGAATAGATTTCTTCCCTCTCAGCGTCAATTACGAAGAAAAACTTTATGCGGTAGGCAAAATACCGGGAGGCTTCTTAAAAAGAGAAGGCAAAGCCAGCGAAAAAGCGACCTTGAGCGCACGACTTATAGACAGACCGCTGCGTCCGCTTTTTGACAAGGGCTTCAGAAACGACGTTCAGGTTGTATGCACCGTCATGAGCGTTGAATATGACAACCTTCCCGAAATAACCGCCCTTATAGGCGCTTCAACAGCGCTGTGCATTTCGGACATACCCTTCGACGGACCCGTTGCCGCTGTGAACGTAGGGCTAATAGGCGAAGAGCTTATAATCAATCCCACGAGCGAACAACGCGAAGCAAGCGATCTTAATTTGACGGTTGCGGGAACAAAAGACGCAGTACTCATGGTGGAAGCAGGCGCAAATATCGTAAGCGAAGAAATAATGATAAAAGCCATTATGACTGCTCATGAGGAAA
>CAYTMY010000239.1:0-1074 GCA_964439075.1 uncultured Lachnospiraceae bacterium
TTTTGCGGACATCTCCCATATTTTCGCTGTCGGCGTTTTTCTCAAGTTGAGCATACAAAGAAGCATATCCCTCGGCAAGCTTGACAAAGCCGTTTTCCTCTGCCGCTTTTTTCAGCGCCGACAGATTATCGAGTTCACGCGCACGCATAATTTCACCCGAAATATTGTTTTTATCAAGCGTTTCAAGAGCCTCGCCGTCATTTTTGCAATTTTCCAGAAGACATACCGCCTTTTTCGCCGCCTGCGCTTGATTTACGCAAAACGGCGAAACTGAAAACCTTCTTTCTTTAATTTCATAAAGTCGTTTATATTCGTCCATTTTAATACCTGCTTACGTTATTTATTCATCAGCTTTTTTTTCAGCCGAAGGTCTTCCTCCTGAGTATGAATGCCCGTAAAACCACCCGCTATACGGGATAAAATACGCTCCCCATAAGAGTTTTTCATTTCGGCTATCGTGAGATTTGTCGTTATTATTATCGGTTTTTGTTTGTTCATTCTTTCCTGAAGAATATTGTAAAGCTGCATTTCGGTAAAATCCGTAAGACGCTCTGTACCGAGATCGTCGATAATCAGAAGGTCGCACGAAAAAATAAAGTCATAAACCGAACGTTCCTGCTGCCCCAATGTATATTGGGTAATGTCGTCCATCAGTGCGAAAGCCGTCTTGTACAGCACTGTATAGCCCTCATAAAGCAGACGGTTCGCTATGCAGTTGGCAAAATATGTCTTGCCTGAGCCTGTCTTTCCGCTGAATAGCAGGTTGTCACATCTCTTGTCAAAATTTTCGCAAAAGGCAAGGCATTGCAGGCGAACATTTTCAGCCTGCTTGCGGTTATCCCCGCTGAAAAGCTTCTCATCATAAGTATCGAAGCTTTCATTTTTCATATTTACGCTCAGATTGGAGGCGTTTCGGCATTCCGCCACGACCAGTTTTTTCAAACACCCGCACATTTTACCTGCGCTGTAGCCCGTGTCTCCGCAGAGCTTACACAGCGGTTCATATTCAAAAGAAGGCGCATTATAACCTTGTTTTTCCATGAAAGCTACGGTTTCGCCGTATAACTTTTCCGC
>CAYTMY010000239.1:1084-2357 GCA_964439075.1 uncultured Lachnospiraceae bacterium
GACGCAAGCCATTTGTCCGCTTTTTTCTCCGCTTCGTCGGCATTTATTTTTCCTGTATTTGCCTTTAACCATATATCCGCAGTTTCTGAAAAATACTTTTTCCCCTCGGGAGTCGATCGGAACGTATTTTGCATTTCATCAAAGGCTTCTCTATGTGATTGTGTGAGGACGTTATATTTTTTCTTCGCTTCACGTATGATATCCATCAGCTTTTTTCTCCGCGCAGGGCTTTTTCAAGCATATCGACGTCATAATTATGCCCGTCGTCAAGCCCGGTTTTCTTTGACGAAGCAGTCCTTTTAAGAGCGGATGCACCTACAGGCGTTTCTCTGCCCTCATGCCATGCTGTAAGTATAGAGTCCACATATTTAAAGGTAGGCTTGGAAGCCGCCACGGTTTCATCGCACGCCTTCTTTACCGTCTGCATATCCATACCGTATTCATCAAACCACTTGTCGAGAAGTTCACGTTGCGGCTGCGAAGGAAGGTCGTACATGCCTAGGTATGTCATTACTTCCTTATTGCGCTTATTTACCGCCGTTCTCTTTTGTATATATTCCTGCGCTTGATCGTATGTGGTGATGCCCATATCATAATATACGTTTGCGGTGCTGTCCCAATACTGTACGCTTGTCTTTTCTCTTTTTATACAATCCTCTATAAGAAGAAGTACCGTTTGCGGAGAAAAATGGTATATGTCTATCCAGTCGATGATGACATGCTGCTCATTATGCGAAAGCGGTCGAGCTATGATGTTCTCTATTTCGCCGAACATTTGTCTGAGCTTTTTATCTATGGATCGTTTGGGACGCCTCGAAGGCGCCACTCCGCCCGAGGAAAGCAGCATAGCCGAAATACAGTTGAAGGAAAAGACGGTACCGCTTTTGTTGTCCTGTAGGTTTATAAGCCCTTCGTCCTCCCAGTACTGCCATGCTTTTACGACATCCTCCTCTGATATCCTCAAAGCTTCAGCTATAGCGGGGTTGTCTGTGCGGCAGCCTTCGGGAGAAAAGCAGCATTTAAGCCCGTACAAATACACCTTTACGTAATCACCGCGCGCTTTCGGCATGTAATGATTTATAAAGGCGTTCTCTACGACGGTTCTTCCCATATCGTCTATATCGCTGGTATACTCGAATCTGTTCATTTATATCTCCGATTTTTTCCTATCTATTATAGCATAATAAGGCAATTTGTTGTAAAATAATCTCTAAAGGAGCAAAAAATGTTATCGGATAAATACAAAAACGGAGATAAAATAACAGATATCTAC
>CAYTMY010000240.1:0-2321 GCA_964439075.1 uncultured Lachnospiraceae bacterium
GATATTTTTTTAAATTTTGGCGATAAAGAAATATCTTGGAGGGCAAAAATGAAAACTGCCATAGTAGGTATAAACTGGGGCGATGAAGGCAAGGGCAGAATGGTAGACCTGCTCAGCAGTGAATATGATTATGTTGTAAGATATCAGGGAGGCAATAACGCGGGGCATACCGTTATGAACGAACGCGGAGAGTTTATCTTGAATCTTTTGCCGTCCGGAATACTCAGGGAAGGCGTAGTCAACGTAATGGGCAGCGGCATGGTCATCGACCTTGCTCATCTGGCGCACGAGATAGACACTCTCAAACAAAAGGGAATAAGCGTCACTCCCGACAATTTGAAAATCAGCGACAAGGCCACTATATGTGCGCCTTATCATGTAAGCCAGGACTGTTTGGAGGAGGAGAGGCTTGCCGATAAAAAATACGGTTCGACAAGGCGCGGTATAGCGCCCGTATACGGCGATAAGTACATGAAAAAGACGCTGAGAATGGGCGATCTCACCGATGGGATATCATTTAAAGAGCGACTTTACGATATATTGGAATTCAAAAACATGCAGTTCAAGGTCTACAACAGCGCCATAAACGCGGAAGAGATATTTGCTTGGTTCAATAAATATGCGAGTATATTCGCACCATTTGTGACTGATACGGGCAAGGTTTTGTATGACGCCGAAAAACAAGGTAAAAACATACTGTTTGAAGCGCAGCTCGGCGCATTGCGCGATATCGACTACGGTATTTTCCCGTTTACGACCTCTTCGAATACTCTGGCGTCTTATGCCCCCATAGGCAGCGGCGCTCCGTCTTTAACACTCGACAGTATCGTGGGAGTTGTAAAGGCATATTCTTCATGTGTGGGCGAGGGTCCGTTTACCGTTGAAATGTTCGGAGAAGAAGCCGAAAAGCTGAGAAAAGCAGGTGGAGAATACGGCGCGGCCACAGGACGCCCCAGAAGAGTGGGTGCATTCGATATACCCGCCACAAAATACGGGATACGTGTACAGGGCGCAACCGAAATAGCTCTTACAAAAATTGACGTATTATCCGAATATGACGAAATACCCGTTTGCACAGGCTACGAACTGAACGGAAAAGTTTATGATGAATTTCCGTTTTCGGGCTATCTTGACGACTGCAAGCCCGTAATAGAATATGTAGAAGGTTGGAAAAGCGATATATCCGGTGCGCGTTCTTGGGAGGATCTTCCCAAAAAAGCGCAGGATTATATTTTGATAATAGAACGAAACGTAGGTTGCAAAATAAAGTATGTATCTGTGGGAGCTCACAGAGAACAGTATCTTATAAAATAAATAAAAGGTTGCCCTCTGCTAAGGCGTCGGTATTTTAATACCGATGTTTTCGAAGGCAGCCTTTTTGGTGCATTCATTAAGGAGTTTTTGTAATGATAATTCGAAAAGCGGCACTGGACGACCTAAAGAGCATTGCCGATATCTTTGCAAACGCAAGAAAATTTCTTTCCGAGCAGAAAATCGACCAATGGCAGGGCGACTATCCCCGGCGTATAGATGCGGCAGACGACATTGAAAACGGATGCTGTTATGTTATGGAAATCGGCGGAGATATAGCGATGTGTATGGCTCTGGTTTTTGGGGATGAACCCACGTATAAAAATATTTATCAAGGCGGTTGGCTCACAAACGGAGAATACGGCGTTATACACCGCATAGCGGCAAGCGACAAATTCAGAGGCAATACCCACGCTTCCGACATGTTCGATTTTGCAGGCGCCGAAGCATTAAAAAGAAATATAAATTCCCTTCGCATAGATACCCATAAAGACAACAAACCAATGCTCAAGGCACTCTCCAAGGCAGGGTTCGAATACTGCGGGATAATATATGTTGAGGATAACACGCAAAGACTCGCATTCGAAAAAATATTGAAGCAGTAAATATCGCAGCGCATGAAAGGCTATGGCAATGAACAAAATAGGATTCGATAATAAAAAATACATAAGTCTGCAAAGTGAACAGATATTAAAACGTATCGGAGAATTCGGCGGAAAATTATATCTGGAATTCGGGGGCAAGCTTTTTGACGACTACCATGCATCAAGAGTACTTCCCGGTTTTGAGCCAGACAGCAAGGTAAAGATGCTTTTGAGATTGAAGGACGAAGCCGAGATAATAATAGTCATCAACGCCAACGATATACAAAAAAACAAAGTGCGCGGAGATTTGGGCATCACTTACGATGCGGACGCGCTGCGCCTTATCGACGCTTTTCGCGAAATAGGGCTTTATGTGGGCAGCGTCGTGCTTACGCAATTCTGCGGACAGTCGGCGGCGGAAGCTTT
>CAYTMY010000241.1:0-2272 GCA_964439075.1 uncultured Lachnospiraceae bacterium
AACCGTCATTCCCTGAGAAAGCTCCTCTATACGCTTGTTTTCGTCAAGCTCGAATCTTTTCAAAAGTTCGCGGTATTTATCGTCGTCCCATTCGTCGTAAAAGCGTCTGACGACGTCGGTTATTGTTTTAAGCCTCTTCTTGGAATAATAATCGGCGCCTCCCAACATAAACGAAACGCTTTTTTTACACTCCAGCTCATTTGACGCAAAATCCATGCCGCACATCTCAACGCTACCTTTATCGGGATGCACAAGATTCATCATGCTTTTGAGCGTAGTCGTTTTACCGGCTCCGTTGCGTCCTATAAACCCCATGATATAACCCTTTTCAAGAGAAAAAGAAACATCCTTCAATTCGAAGCCTGTATACTTTTTACATAGACCGTCAACCTTCAATATTTCCATCGCATTGTAAGTCCCTTCTTGTATTATTGTGTATATTGTGTATACACAATATATCTCTTTGCATAAAATAAGTCAAGCCTTTTATTTATTTTTTCGACTCAATATAAATATGTAATCAAATATGCAAAAGGACGCTTCGGTTAAAGCGTCCTTTGGATCGATCATATATTCTCTGCGAGCAATGCATCTATGGCGTTTTTGTTTTTTAAGTATTCGTTGTCTTTATCCAGTTCTGCACATTTTTCTTTTATTGCTGTTTGCGTAGCTTCGGGAGCAAGCGATGAAAAAACATAGTCGTAGGTTTTTCCCTCCGTAAGCAGCTCGCTTGTGAGCTTGTCGGACATTATTTCGGCAAGCAGAGCTCTGAGTACATTTATGTTATTTGGAGGAAGACAGCGCTTGATTCTTCCCGTTTCGTCAAGTTGTGAAGGTGAAAGCAACCATATTTTCATCTTTTCATCGTTCGCTATATCCTCAAACCCAAAACCCAATTCTTCTTTCATAACCTCGCAGATATGCTTTACGTTTCTTCTGTCCGCAATCATATCCTTTAAGCCGTTTTGAGCAGCAATATCGCTTTCCCATTCAAGCACGTCGAGTTTGTTCTCATAGTAGGAAGCAATACCGCCCGCCAGCTTTTGCGCCATTATCATCTTTGCCGTATACAAATTCGAGGAAGCTTCATCGGAGGATGTGTGCGACTGCGCAAGATACACTGCCTCCTGCTCGCAATTAGCCTTCTTCCATGCCGCTAAATGTCTTTTAGGCTGTAAACAGGAATTGTCACCCAGAGTATCCGAACCCGCAAGAACCGTTTCGTATATCTGCACCAGATCGTTTTTCATAATTTTAAATAATAATTCTTCCTGCTCTATTATACACAACGCTTCGTTCAGGTCGCTTGTTCTGTTCTCAACTTCAAGCAACGCTTCATAAGCTTTTTTCGCCTCACTGCGGTAAGGTATATCTTTTATTTTTTCATACGCCTCACGGTAAGGCGCAAGATAACCATGCAGCGTTTGTTCTTTGAGCGGTGCTGTTTGATCTTTGTTTGCATTTTCGATCGGAATAGCGTTCCTTTGCTCTACTATCCTTCGCGTTTCATCTTCTGCGGCTTGCGTCTGAGCTATCAGTCCGTTATTTTGTACGATCATATCCGACAAAAGATTCGTATAGTTTCCGTAAAGGTCGCTCGTCATAAATTTATCCGTAAATTCGCCTGCGTCATCAAAATTTTTCGACATTTCGTGTATTTGGTCGCAAAGCTTATTTATTTTATCCTGAAGAGCTTTGTCCGAGGTGTTGTTTTCTTTGAGTAAATCGGTAAAATCCTCTGCGTTTTTGCCATTATTTTTTATGTCAGTCATTTGAACCCGCCTTTATAGTAATAAATTCATACTTGCCGCTTTCCTTGTCCTGCGGCAGAGCCAAACAATATTCATCCGCAAGTTCCTCGGGAATAGTTCGGGTTATTTTGCTTTTATTGTCTTTTATTATCTTCCATGTCTGTGCAAATAATGTCGCCTGTGCGGCTGACGGGTCGGAGGGTATCCGATATATATTTTTCACGAAATCCACAAAGATTTCGTATTGTTTATCGGCCATAGGAACGGCTCTGCGGTACTCGTTATCCTTTGCCATTTCAAAGAAGTTGTCACCCTCGGTCTTGAGCGCATCAAGTGACGCTACCACGCTGTCCTTCACAAAGGTATATTGTTCGTCTCCAATACTGTTAACATAGGAGATGAATATATTGTTGAAATGGTAATGTCTGAGCGCATGGGCAAAGCGCAGGTCATCCGCCTTTTTGCGTACATCTCCCATATTTTCGCTGTCGGCGTTTTTCTCAAGTTGAGCATACAAAGAA
>CAYTMY010000242.1:0-2243 GCA_964439075.1 uncultured Lachnospiraceae bacterium
CACTCAAGTTTTTTCGTTAATCCCTGTGTGAACGCTCCAAAAGGAGTCTTCTTTATTTTAAGGTATCAGTAAATTATTTGATCCAATCTTCGCAAATTCTTACGCCTTCGGCTGCATTCGTTGTGAATGCGTCTGCGCCGATCTGTTCGCAAGCTTCTTTGGTTACGGGGTTTCCGCCGATGATGATCTTTACTTTGTCTCTGAGGCCTGCTGCCTTTATGGCGTCTACCGTATCTTTCATGCTGTCAAGTGCGAGCGTGAGAACGCCTGACATACCTACGATTACGGGGTTGGTCTCTTTGATTTTTGCCACAAACGCTTCGGGAGCCTGGTCGATACCGATGTCATATACTTCGAAACCGGCTATTTCCACCATGTTCTTGAAGATGTTCTTGCCTATGTCGTGCAGGTCGCCGTGTACGGTGCCGAGTACGAGGTTGCCGAGCTTTGCTCCGCCTTCGCCCTTAAGAAGCGGTTTCAATTTGCCGATTGCTCCTGTGAGGATCTCGCCTGCGAAGATGAGGTCGCCTACGAAATATTCGCCTTTTTCGAAAAGGTCGCCTACTATTTTCATGCCGTCCTGGCATGCTGCAACTGCCTGCATTGCTTCGTCTGAAGAAGCTCCGCTTGCTACCATGTCATCAAGGAATCCGAGAACGCCTTCTTCGTCGAGTTCGCCGAGTAAATCAGCTAATTTCTTGTAATCTGCCATTTAAAAATACCTCCTGTGATTCCGCATACCGCGGTATGTTTATATAATAGCATACCGCGGTATGTCTGTCAACCCCAAAGATGATATATAAACAAATTAATAATAAATTTTTATCGCTTATTATAAATATGCTATAATAAAGCAAAGAAGAGGCAGGATATTTGTATGCAGAACATAAATAACAAAAATCAAGATACCAAGCAGCTGCTCATAGATATTTCAACGCAGCTTTTCAACGAAAAAAACTTCGACACTGTCAGCGTCAATGAGATATGCGAGCGCGCCGGAGTCACTAAGGGCTCCTTCTATCATCACTTTGAATCCAAATACGACATACCCATACAGCAGTTCAGGCAAATTCAAAACCTTTTTTTCAACGATTATGAAGACAGCGCGGACCTACCCATTAACGAGAGATTGTATAAGGTGATAATGTGGTATTCGGAATACTGCACCTACGATAAACTGAACGTATTCAAAAACTACTACAAGGCAATATCGAACTCTTCCAAGAGCAGAATGCTGCGCAAGATAGAAATGGAATCAAGGGTGGTTACCGAAATTCTGTCGCTGGGCGTGATGACGGGCGTTTTTCGCAAAAACATCAACATACCGTTTTATACCGAAATGATAACGCGATTTATATTCTCTCTCGTTTACGACTGGACTCTTTTCAACGGTGATATCGACCTTACAAGGGAGCTGGCTTATCTTTACAGAAATACGATGACCATATTGACATAGGTAAAACAAAATGAAAAAACACACAAAGAAAATGATAGCGCCTATAATAGCGGCGGCAATACTTGTAGTGTACTACATAGCTTTTGCTGTGTTATGCATAAGCGCAGGAGGCTTTTCGGCGGTAGTCATGCTTATCGGCATAATCGTTCCGCTTGCGCTCGCCTGCGTATGCGTAGCAATGCTTATAGAACGAATAAAAGAAATAAAAGGAGGTCAGGAGGATGATCTTGGTAACTACTGAGTACATAAGCAGCAAGGAGCTTGAAACCTTGGGAATGGTAAAGGGCAGCACCATACAATCCACCAATATGTTCCGCGATATATCGCAGGGATTTAAAACAATGGTGGGCGGAGAACTTAAAGCTTATAATGAAATGATGAACGACGCCAGAGCGCTTGCAACAAAACGCATGTGCGAGGATGCGGAAAAACTAAACGCAGACGCGGTAGTGTGCGTGCGCTACGCTTCGGCTTCGGTAATGCAAAACGCCGCGGAAGTAATGGCTTACGGTACCGCGGTGAAATTCAAATAGGTACACAGGGTAACGGCAAGGGATTTTTGTTCGGGAGGACAGGTCTCGTTTATAAAAGAGGACAGGTCAGACGTATAAAAAGCATTTGTGCGTTAAGACCTGTCCTTCTTGCTGAAAATACGTTCGCTTTTTGTTTCATGAGGACAGGTCTTGCGTGGAGAAATACGTTTTGGCGGACTTTTTTCTTTTGAGACCTGTCCTCTCGGAACGAATTTTTGCGTTTTTGCGGGTGAGACCTGTCCCCTTGAAGAAAA
>CAYTMY010000243.1:0-2230 GCA_964439075.1 uncultured Lachnospiraceae bacterium
TGCGAAACTATCAATACTCCGAATATGAGCAGGGCTACCAATATGGTTACAACTGTAGACATAAGTTAAACTTCCGTTCCTGTGTTTTTATATTAATTTTACAACTATCTCGTACAGAATATACATGCCTGCAAAAACAAACAAATAACTGTCTATACGGTCAAGAAATCCGCCGTGACCGGGAAATATGTTTCCGTAATCCTTCACTCCGAATTTTCTCTTTACAAGAGAGGCTGCCAAGTCTCCGCATTGTCCGAATATTCCGACGACTATGCCCGCAAGGCTGTAGAAAAGCACTTTGTTGTGAAGAGGTGTATTTTTCACCGCGATAAGACCGAGAAGAAATACGACTATTGCCGTAACAAATCCCGCTGCAGCGCCCTCCACGGATTTATTCGGGCTTATTAGAGGAGCGAGTTTGTGCTTGCCGTACGCCGAGCCTATAAAATAAGCCGCTGTGTCGCACAATGCGCAGGAGGCAATGGCCGTAACCGTAATAAACATGCCCGCAGGCTGAAAAACGATCTGCATACCGAGGCTTGCAAACAATCCTATGTAGATGAATCCCCATACGCTTAGTGCGCATTCTCCGGCGTCCGGTGTATCCTCAAGCATACCTCCGATAAATAGGAACAATATCGAAAATATCATTACATAAGGAGAAAATGAGGGGGAAAACGCCCCTATGCTTACCATAATTACCGTTAAACTCATCGGCACTGCGAGTGCGCGCAAGCTCTTGTCGTTTTTTACAAGCGAAAAATATTCGTAGCTTGCGCCTGCCGCCGCGACAAGTACAAGCCCGAAAAAGGCGTACTTACCTATATATATCGCTCCCAAAAGTACTACTATTATGACCGATGCCGTTATAATGCGTTGTTTCATGATTGAAGTCCTCCGAATCTTCGGTTTCTGCTTTTATAAAAATCCAATGCTTTGTCAAAATCTTCATATTTCATATCGGGCCAAAGCGTCGGTGTGAAATACAATTCGGAATAAGCGCTTTGCCATGTAAGGAAGTTGGAAATTCTCTTTTCATCACCCGTTCTTATTATAAGATCGGGGTCGGGATCTCCCGATGTATATAATCGTGAAGAAATATCCTCCTCGGTTATCTCGTCGATGTTCTTATTTTCGGAGGATATATCTTTATACAGCAGCTTTACAGCTCGCAGTATATCGGCTCTGCCTCCGTAGTTGAGAGCTATATTCACCTTTAGACCCGTATTGTCCTTCATCTCTTCGACGGCATAATCGATAGCCTCCATCGAACTCTGCGGTATGGGGGAGAGGTCTCCTATAAAATTGAGAATAACATTGTTTTGCTTCATTTCGGGAGTTTCTTTGTAAAGATATTCGCGCAGAAGCCCCATTATCGCATTTATTTCCGCCTGCGGACGTTTCCAGTTTTCCGTAGAAAAAGCGTACAGAGTGAGTACCTGCACTTTTTTTCCCGAACAATATTCTATAGCCTTTCTCACGGTCTGTGTTCCGAAGTTATGCCCGACGGTGCGAATGTAGCCGTGCTGTTGCGCCCAACGTCCGTTGCCGTCCATTATTACAGCTATATGCTTGGGTGTATTTTCATCCATATTTGCCTCACGCTCAATATCGTTATTTTAAAGTCTGAAGACCTTCAGTACGTCGGGTATATTTGACAGCTTTCTTATCAGAGTTTCTATCTGCTCGGCGTTGTCTACAACGATATCGATGTGCATTGTGAATATACCGTCGCTGTCGGGCTTTGTGTTCAGCCCCGAAATATTGATACCTTCGTTGCCTATTGCCGTGCTGACATCTGCGAGAAGTCCCTTCCTGTCAAGAGAGCGCAGAACAAGTTCAGTGGTGAATCTGTCGTCTTTTGAGGTGTGTTCTATCCAGTTTACGTCGATAAGCCTGTCGCGTTCATTGCTGTTTTGTATATTGATGCAGTCCGCCCTGTGTACGGTTATGCCACGCCCCCGCGTGATATAACCTATTATATGATCTCCGGGAACGGGCATACAGCATCTTGCAAACTTTACGGCGAGGTCGCTGTGCCCCTGTATGTGTACCGAACGTCCCTTGTCGGACTTGGGCGGTTTTACAAGATTTATGGTTTCGGGTTCTGCAAAGTCTTTTTTGTAGTTATCCTTTATGCGCTGTATTACATAGCCCGATCTCAAGCCGCCGTAGCCTATCACGGCGAAAAGATCCTCCCAGCTTGTCACGTTGAAGCGTTTGAAGGTAA
>CAYTMY010000244.1:0-2203 GCA_964439075.1 uncultured Lachnospiraceae bacterium
CCCCGCCGTAAGACTCGTATGCCCTTGCTTTATATGAAACAACGCGCACCCCCATTTTCTGAGCGCCGACTACATTTTTTATCACCGGATGTGTTATGGCTATAGGCGCATAATTTCCGCTTACAAGGCAACGCATTTTTACCGAGCTTTGTTTTTCGCTGCGGTAAACTTCCCACAAAGCTTTTATTTCCTCATCTTCATGCACAAACCCGCTGCCGAAAACATAAAAGACAAGATTGCCGCTTTTTTGAAGCTCTTTCAAGGCGTTTTTCAAACGAGGGTCTTCGTCGACTGTACACGGGTTCCAATTATCCAAAAAAGACAGCAAAGCTTTTGCGCGCGGCGACTGTGCTTTATCAAGCAAAAGATGATGCAGCTCACAAAACGATGCAAAGCAATCAAGCGCTCTTTTCGGATTTGCTTTATCAACGCCAAGCGCATACTTGACGTTATCAGCCAAAAAATTGGGACTATCGGTACCTGCGCCGCTTCTCTGCACCGATTCCGGCAATACCATTGGTTGCGGTCGTTTAACGATTTTCTTGCCTACCTGTATCTCTTGCGTAAGCGAAGCCATATTCATAAACGTACCGTCGGCTTTCAGTTCTACCGAATAAGAAACATCGAGAACAGAGTAATAAATATCCGGCACCTTGCCTTTTTCATGCAGAGCTTCATACTCTTGAACCAAACTTTGCAGTATCATTTCAGCACCTCCACTCCGCGCAGATCGAGCACACCATGCGATATTTCGGCGCGAAAATACATAGGAGTTTGTCTGTCATTTTTGGAGTAATCCATGTCAAAATGGATCAAACCCAAGTCGGCGTTGATATCGATCGGCTCTATTTCTTCGCCTTTATCAAGCAGCCTGACTTTAGCGGGAAATTCTCTTGCGCCGAGATAGGGCTGCGCGTAGTTTTGACCGTTGCGCAGCCTGCGCAAAGCAATATTGTAAAACTTCTCCTCGCTGTCACCTTCATGAAGCTTGTCCGTCAGTACGAAATGCGTTTCTATTACGTACCTGACATCCTTGAGTATCATTGACGCTCGCTGCTGAATATCGTTGGACGCATAGATAGGCTTGGGTAGTTTCCCTGCGTTGGCAGCGTTAAAAACGCTCTTATGCGACACCTTACTGCTAAGTTCATTGCGCCTGATATTTGTGAAACGAATAGGCTGCATTATGTAAATGCGGTCAATCACCCATTTCATACCTTCATGCCAATAAACCGCGTCCATGATCCCGCGCGCCGCCGCAGGCGTGATGCAGTCATAGCTTACCCGCTCGATCTTGGTTTCGGGCCTGGTGAAGAGAGCGTAATCGCCGCTCACTTCCACTGTAAAACCCATATAATCACCTCCTTATATTTTTTCATTGGTTGTGTGGGTTGAAATATTAAATGTGCTTGTTAAGAAAAATCCGGGGGGTTCCCCCTGACTTTTTCATAATCAAAATATTTGATATCCGTCATAGTCGTTTAGTTTGAGACCATAAGAATCATTATAAAGCTCGCAGGAATCCAAAACGCTGTATTCCTCGTCAATACCACGTATCGCATTTACGCTTGCAAGATCACAGAAATCCCTATCGTAAACATTTACCGTATATTTTTGCAATTCACGCAGATTGGCGCGGGTGTAATTACCGTTACAAAGCATGGCAATCAAACTGCGAGCTTTATCATCCCACGGTATAAGTATCTTATGGGAGGCGTCTTCGATCAACTTAAACTTCTGCGCCACGCTTTTAAAAGGGTAACTGTTAGCTGCATTATAACCGTCGTTGAGATCGGACAAAACAAAATCGCCGTCCAATCCTTCTCCGATATGATCATAAAAACTTTTAAAATAAGCTTGAACGGATTGCAGAGAAAAGGGATCGTCGCAGCACAAACGAACGGTCTCGGCAATTTTCATCGGCAAATGCAAGGCGCGCGGTGTCTTATCCTTAAAGGCGTCTTCGGGAGTAAACAAGTATACTTTTCCGCCGTTCAATCCCAGTTCGCCTTCTCTGTTACAGCGCCCCGCTGCCTGAATTTCCGAATCCAGCCCGGAATGTGCGCGCAACACTATAGGAAAATCGATATCCACTCCCGCTTTGGCGGGGTCGTCCCGGAAATTGCTTCCCGGCAACACATTTCTGCCATTATCCCAGTTATTGATGAAGCCCTAAGTCAAGCCCATACTGATTGGAATGAGG
>CAYTMY010000245.1:0-2194 GCA_964439075.1 uncultured Lachnospiraceae bacterium
TGACGCCAAATACATAAATAACGGCAGAGAGTTTATAGCGAGCAATAGCGATATTTCATTGATAATCGACGGGGATGTTAATTATTTTATTTACATCCGAGATAAAACCACTATCGATGCATTACGGAAATTGGCTGCGGATAATGGATACGAAGATATAGAATACATCATAGACACAAATGATCCGAGGGATAGACTTTAGATAGGGCAAAGCGGAGGAGGCAGAAGTAATCCGTCCCGGTGGCCGTTTGGGCGACGGTAAAACTGTCGCAGTAGCAGCAATAATGACGGCGGCAGTGATTGCTTCAGCAGGTGCAGCAGCGACTGTATTAGCTCCGGCATTGATGATGTACACAGGGATGACCTTTACTACGGCGACAGCAGTAGTGACTATAGGCGGATATGTTACAGGCAGCACAATAGCGGCATTCGGAGCAAGCGATGTCGGGGAAATCTGGAGCGGTCATAATGTAATACGCGATGACATAATGGGTGGTAATCAAGAATTATATGATACTACCAAAACATTTACTTATATGGCCGGAGTAGGATATGTCCAGGCTGGCTCAATGGCGCCAAGGACAAACAGAGACTCGAGTGCAACAAACCAGAGTGGGTCATCCAGTAAAATAGATGTTTTGTCAAATAAATCATTAACGAATCAAACAGGTAAAGTTTATAACTATAGTTCTCCAATTAAAGGAAATGAAGCTGCTATGAATGATTTTGATGTATTGAATCCATCAAATGTAAGAACTTATCCAAATGGTACTGTGGTTGGTGATTTGCCAAATAATTGCACGATTAACGTACACCCGTCAACAAGTCTGGGAGGAACTCCAACACTAGAAATATATGATACATTAACAGGAATAAGCACGAAAATACGTTATTAAAGTGATAAAAAGGAGCGTGATAAAAAGGTGGAAAAATTAGTAAACTGCAATTTAATCATTGATATAAAAACAATAAACAGAATATCGGGAGGCGCACAAAAATTCGAAGTGTTCTTTATCTCAGGAAACGACATTAAATATAAAATAGACTTTGAGTCTGTATGGGATATGAGGTATTCAATCGAAAGTGGCTGTATTGACCGTTTTGCAAAATTCAAACGCACAGTGAATAAAACCAGCAGTATACTGGCTGTAGATAATTCAAGTCGCATAAGTTATTTTAAAAAACAATCGTCTGGCACACGCCCTACTGAAAAGTTAAAAGAATATATTTTGTTTGATGAAGTGGACACTGTAATTAGTTTGCTTTCAGCATCGGAGCCGATTCTTATGGAAATATAAAAACAAAATATTTTAAAGATGATTTTGCAAATGTATATTATGAAAAGCTTTTTAAAACAGGCTCAAGCGAATATTAGGAGAAGTTCCTGCTCGGGAACTACAAACTTACCCTCAGCAGGAGCTAAAGCAGCACTACTCTTAGCATGAGCGGCAGCTAATGTATAAATAAATCAATGCAATAATTAACACAATTCAGGAGTTCGATATAATGAAACAAAAAATTAAATCCGGAGTATTATTGCTTTTTTGCGTGAGCCTACTATCTTCCTGCTCTTCAACGACAGGTGGCTATAATACTAAGGTAGTTTCCGGCGATAAGATCGAGGCAGAAATAAAAAGCGAAGTAACGCAGCTACACTCTGAAACACTGAAAACTCTGAAGCTTGGTGAGCTGCCTGACCGAAAACGTGATTATAGACGTACATCAAGCCGAAGGCACGGTGCATAACAAGACGCAGCTAATAAAGATGCATTATAACTTCATAGGTGCGCTTTCACTTCCAAACACAAAGGCAGAAGAAACAGCTCTTGTCATGAACACAAGAAAATGCGTAGATATTGCTTACGTTGTTAATAATTCACCGAAGGAGGAACTGAGTGCATAAAGAAAAGTATGGATTTATGCACAAGCCCTAAACACTAACAACGAATTGTAAATTTCAGATATTAAAAAAAGGGACTGATTTCCCATAAAATCAAGCCCTCTTTAAAAATAGAACCCACGTTCGTTGCGTGCATCAATAATGGCAGGGGTAGCAGGATTCGAACCTACGATGACGGAGTCAGAGTCCGTTGCCTTACCGCTTGGCGATACCCCTATGATTAATGGGGTGGAATGTGGGATTCGAACCCACGATCTTCGGAACCACAATCCGACGCTTTAACCGGCTAAGCTA
>CAYTMY010000246.1:0-2165 GCA_964439075.1 uncultured Lachnospiraceae bacterium
CGGCGCAATAAAATGAGCCGCTGCGAACAGCATAGCGGCGTTGCCTTGTAAGGGGTTTATGGGAGGAAAACAGTGCCTTGCGGAGTTTTCCGAGCTCATAAGGGGGATATCCCCCTGTGAAGAACAAAAAAATTGCCCTTAAAGGCAATTTGATTTTGTTCTGGGATTGCTGTACAAAAAAGATGTCATGGGCACTTTCTCATTGCAAAATACAAAGATATGCTTGGTGGATTTTTAGTGAATAATGAAAAATGAATATTGAATAGTGAATAGTACAGAAACGCTTAGGCTTGCCATTTGACATTCTTAATTATTCATTCTTCAATATTCATCATTCAGCGAATCGCTTCGTTCTCTTGCATAGCTTCGTCTTGCTGAATTGCCATGCAATTCAGAGACTCAGGTAATTGAGCGTTTGATTTATCAAACGCGTTTCTGGCGGAGAGGGCGGGATTTGAACCCGCGGTACGTTTTGCGTACACCCGCTTTCCAGGCGAGCACCTTCGACCACTCAGACACCTCTCCAATGTTCGATAGCAAAAAACATTATATCATAATAAAACTGTAGTTTGGAACTGTTTTCATTAATTATCTGAACTTAAATAGTGAGTAGGAGTTTTAGACGGTGCACAATATTAACAACCGTTTTTTGAGAGCTATTGTGTGCAGGCAGGATAAAGAATTGTAAAAATGGACTGCCCGTTTATCGAGCAGCCCATTATGCATCGTGTCAATTACTTGCTTTCATTTCATCAAGGCTAAAGGTGACGCTTATTTTGCTTCCGCTGCGGGATAACTGCAAGGTCACTTCGTCGCCGACGGACATGGCATTGATTATGGTATTTACATCGCTGGTCGATGAGACTTCCGTGCCGTTTACTGAGATGATACGATCTCCCGATTTGACTCCTGCCTTTGCTGCGTTTGACGAAGAGGCTGCTTTCAAAACATATACGCCGTATTCGCTTACTCGGTAGCTGGTAGCGGTAGAGCGGTCATTTATGTCTATCATAGTCAGTCCGAGATACGGTCTGTTTTGTACGTACCCGTAGCTGAGGAGCTGCTCTATTACGTTCTTCGCCGTGTCTATGGGAATAGCAAAGCCTATATTGTCGATGTCGCTGCCTTCGCTTTTTGCATTAACTATACCGATGAGCTCACCGTACATATTGAACATTCCTCCGCCCGAATTGCCGGGGTTTACAGCTGCGTCTGTCTGCAGCAATACCATTGTTTGGTTGTTTACGGTTATGTCACGATCCAATGCGCTTATGATACCTTCCGAAACGCTTCCTCCCAATGCGCCCAAAGGGTTACCCACGAGTACTATTTGGTCTCCCTGGGTTAGTGCGGAGGAGTTGCCTAAAACTGCTGCCGAAAGATCTGTTGCGTTTATTTTTATGACGGCAATATCGGTTTGTGGGTCTGTTGCGATAAGCTGCGCTTCGTATTCGTCGCCGCTGTGTAGTTTTACGGTAATTTTAGTGGCATTTTCAATTACGTGATTGTTTGTGACGATATATCCGTCCTCCGAAAGAATAACGCCGCTTCCCGCACCCTTATAAACGTACTGTGTCATCCATGTGCTCGTCGTAGTGTATTCGGTGGATATTTCCACAACGCTGTTTGCCACATAAGATGATACTTCGCTTATGCTCATAGCTTCATCGGCGTCTTCTTCACGGGAGACTTCTCTTATGACAGATTTATACATGACCGTATCACCCGAAGATACACCGGTTTTGGGTATGAGAGTATTAGTAACATACCCACCTAAAAGACCTGCAATGAACGACAGGATTACGCATAGTATAACGATTGGTCCTTTCCCTCCGTTCTTTTTAGGCGGATAATTCGGTGTGTTAACTCCTTGTGAAAAACCTGTTGGTGTGTATGTTTGCGCCCCGTTCCGATTCGAACCGTAGGGCTGACCGTTTGTGTTATTGAATTCGTTTCCGTCCAAGATAGTACATCTCCTTGTTTGGTTCTTATTTTATTATACCTTTGAATGTGAATAAATCATGATTATAGGATTAAATTTGTATGAAAAAGAGAAATGCACGGGTGCGAGCGGCGGCTTATGTTGAGCTTGCTCAAAAATAAGCCATAGCGAACACCCGTATATGGCGCCCAAAGACATGAGCGGCGCCTATGCGCCGCGAATG
>CAYTMY010000247.1:0-2160 GCA_964439075.1 uncultured Lachnospiraceae bacterium
CATGAGGACAGGTCTCGAAGCTAAAATCTACCGAAACTTCGTTTTTCATCTTCTGTCCTCTTGGAACGAAAAACTTGCGTATTTTTTATAAGTAAGGACAGCTCTTAAATGAAAATACCTACCGAAACGCCTTTAATATCCCTTTACGCATTTAATACGAGCCGCTTAGGCTCGTATTAAACAGTTATGTCCTTATTTCCCTTGACCTTAATCCCTTACGCCCTTAACCTCGAATCCGAACCGACTCTGTTCGGATTCGACAGAGGAGGAACAGGCGGGGCGTTCAAGCGGTCACCGATTTATCGGTGGCTGCGCCTATAGCCCCGCCTGTTCCGACGATTTTTCCGCTATAAAGCAAATATACGCTTCGTCTGCTCTTTTGCCGAAGATACCGCTGAGGGCTTCGTTGTACAGCTCGATTTGCCGCGAATATTTTTCGATGAGAGCCTGTTTGTGTTCCTCGCCGTGAAATCTGTCGGTTTTGTAATCAATGAGGTACAGCTTGTTTTCATATTCGAATACAAGGTCTATCACGCCCTGTATCAGAACGGTTTCGTTTTGAGAAGCAAACAGAGGGCTTATCTCCGAAGCTTTTTTATTCATAATAAACTTCATTTCACGGTATGCTTTATCGCTGCGTATAAATTTTTCACCGAGAGATGAGCTTAAAAACCACTTTGCGGCGGATATATCGGCGAGAGCTGCCTCCTGCTGCGTGAATAATCCCTTTTCACAAAGGGAAGCTTTGGCGTTTTCAAGCGCCTTTTGTATGTCGGATTCAGCCTCGCTGAGCGACACTGTCTCCAACAGAGCATGTGTAAGCGTACCGCGCAGAAGCGCAGTTTGTATTTTGTCCTGCTTCTTCGCGAAGGAAGGAATCGTTTTGATACTCACCGTATTCGAACCGAATTCAAGCGTTTCGGCTTCCGTTATACCCTCTTTTACGGCGGATACGCTCAGTTTGGTCGGTAAAAGCGATAACGCCTTATGGGGGTATTCATAGGACAGAGCGTCCTTTATGGCTTTGCGCATCTCTTCGCATTGCTTATCGTTTGCGGTTTTTTTCGGTTGTGTTATTTGCGTCGGAGGCGACTCTTCAAGCTGTGGTGTATACCGCGCGCAACCATTTCCAAAAAGCTCTTTTCTCCCGCAAAGTATGTGCCGTATTCGGCGTCGAGCAGTTCTTCCGTCTTTTTTTCGTTGGCCGCGCCCACAAAGAACAGCTTTTGTTTTGCTCTTGTCGCCGCTACGTAAAGTATTCGCATTTCCTCGGCATAGCGCTGTTTTTGCAAACGCTCCTTTGCGATAAGCCTCGGCAGAGTATCGCAGCGGTAGGCTTTTTCGGCGTTTCTGTAACGTATGGTGAAGCCTATGTCTCTGTCGGGCACTATATCGCCTCTGATATCGGCGTCGGAAAACGTCTTTTCACAATCCGTGATTATCACTATGCCGAATTCAAGCCCCTTGCTTTTGTGTACCGTGAGCAGACGCACGCCCGCCGACGGATACGAACTTTGGCGTATGTTTTTCGAAAGCCTTGCGCTTTGGGTATAAAGTATAAAGTTGTACAGACCCTTCAAAGTGCCCGCCTCGTATTGCGCGGCGGTGTCCTTCAGGCGAAGAAGATTCTGCTGGCGCACACGTCCGTCGGGCAGAGCGCCGAAACGCGAAAAAAGCGAAGTGGCGTTGTAAATATAGCGCAAAAGCGCGTCCACGGGGTGGTCCATCGAATATTTTCGGAAAAGGCTTATCTGCGAAAGCATTGCGTTTATTTTCGCCTTCAATTCCTCTCTATCGCCGTATTCGGCGTAAGCGTATACACACTCATAGTAAAAGGGTTTATCGGGCGCAAAGTCGCGTATTTCCTTCAGCTCGTCCTCATTGAAAGCGTATATAAAGGAACGCATTATCGAGGTGAGCGGCATATCGTTTTGGGAATTGTCGATGACGGAGATGATATCAAGAACCAGAGATATCTCCGTAAGGTCGTAAAAGGAGGACTGTTCTCCAGAAGCGACGGGTATTCCCAAGCTTTTTATGGCGGTTTCATATTCGTCGCGCACGGTATTCATGCTGCGGGAAAGCACCGCTATGTCCGTGGGGAGAGTTTTGCGCATCTGCCCTGTAGTCTCGTCGTATATTCGCTCGTTCAAAAGCTTT
>CAYTMY010000248.1:0-2151 GCA_964439075.1 uncultured Lachnospiraceae bacterium
TGTTGTAATTTCCGTTCTCGTCTTTGTCGTATTGCGTAAATACCAGGTTCCAGAATTCCACAAACCTGTCGCAGTTGCATCCCGGTCTGCAATCAGGCTTCCCGCAGCCTTTGTCAGGTCCCCTGTCGTAATGTATCTCCGAACATGGGCCGCATGGGCCTGTTCCGTGTTCCCAAAAATTGTCTTCTTTACCGAGACGTACTATCCTGTCCTTTGCAAGCCCTATTTCTTCGTTCCATATTTTAAATGCTTCGTCGTCGTTTTCGTAGACGCTCACATACAAAAGTTCTTTTTCTATTCCGACAATTTCCGTAAGAAATTTCCACGCCCAGCGTATAGCTTCCGTCTTGAAGTAATCTCCGAAAGAAAAGTTTCCGAGCATTTCAAAAAACGTGCCGTGTCTGGCCGTTTTGCCGACATTTTCGATATCGGGCGTTCTTATGCACTTTTGGCATGTGGTAACTCTTTTTTTCGGCGGCGTCTCCTGACCTGTAAAGTAAGGTTTTAAGGGCGCCATTCCCGAATTTATAAGTAACAAGCTTTTATCGTTGTGGGGTATAAGAGAAAAGCTGTTCAATCGCAGATGTCCGTTTTGTGTTTCGAAATAATTTAAAAACATTTCTCTGAGTTCGTTAAGACCGTAATATTGCATGATAAATCCTCCGATTTTTCATTATAGCAATTCTTGTTGACCGAACAAAGGACTTTTGTCAAAAGTGACTATTTTGCCTTATCAAGTCGAGTATAAAAAGAATCGTATAAGGGTAATATATCAAATATCAAACGAACATTTGCATGGCTGTTTTAATAAAATATATCGAGGTACGGCCACGCATGAATAGTTTGTTACTTCATATCAACGGAGAGTGGCAGTATTATGATAAAAAGAGGAGATGTTTATTATGCCGATCTGAGTCCTATAGTCGGCAGTGAGCAAGGCGGAGTCCGTCCGGTTCTGGTTGTTCAGAACGACGTAGGCAATAAGTACAGCCCGACGATAATAGTTTCCGCTATCACCTCAAGAACTAACAAGACTCAACTCCCTACACACATTCCTTTGCAGCAAAATGCAGGGCTTACAAAAGAGTCTGTGGCATTATTGGAGCAGATACGAACTATCGACAGGCAAAGGCTAAAGGAGAAAATAGGGCATATAGACGACGAGACAATGGATCGTGTCAATGATGCCATTACGATAAGCTTCGGCATGTGAAAAATAATAAGCGCATATAAAAAAGACTGTAACGATTGAAATTTATTTGTGAATGAAGTAAAATTCGCTGTATGAGCTATGAATTTTTTCAAAACAAAAAATGCGAATATTACCCATGTCACAAAGGCGTGCGGGAAGAATCCTTCAGCTGTATATTCTGTTACTGTCCTTTATATGCGCTAAGAGAAGAATGCGGCGGTAATTTTATATATACAAAAAAAGGTGTAAAGGACTGTTCGAACTGCACCATACCGCATAAAAAAGAAAATTACGGGCGCGTAGTCGAAAAGTCAAAAGAGCTTATAGAAATAGTGCGAAGAAAGCCCGAAGATGAATGAGTATAAATATTTCAGTGTTTTTTATGACGAGTATGCGCAGGATGTGGATTATGATTTGTGGTTTTCTTATCTTAAAAAGCTCAGTGGCATAAAAGAACTGCAAGGAAAAAAAATTCTCGACCTCGGCTGTGGTACAGGAGCTCTCACTGAGAAATTCGCATCAGCGGGAGCGCAAGTGTGGGGAGTGGATGTTTCAGAGGATATGCTTTCGATGTGTGACGCGCGCATATTTGAGAGCGGAAGCCGCTGCATGCTTATAAAAGAGGATATTTCGGAGTTTGTCACTAATGAAAAGTTCGATTTCGTTTACAGTGCGTGCGACAGTATAAACTATCTGAGTGAAAAAAGTTTAAAAGCAATGTTCGCCAATGTGCACGATATGCTCAATGAGAAAGCCGTATTCACTTTTGATTTTATCTCCGATAACGCATCGGGTATTGCCCGAGATGAAACCATAACGCTTTCCGATACGGTTTTACATATACATCGCCGTTGACCTGTTCCCGAATATCATTTACAGAAATTGTATTTGGCTTTTCGTGGGTCAGATAGATTATGTCAGGATGATTATGAGTCAATGCCTGCTTACAGGATGGGCAC
>CAYTMY010000249.1:0-2145 GCA_964439075.1 uncultured Lachnospiraceae bacterium
GCGGCGGAGCGTATAGCCGCGGCAGGCAAAGAGCTTGCGGAGTTCAACTCTTCAAAGGGAGCGGTCGCAAAAAAAATGCGCACGGAATACGGCGTACCGACGCTTTTTGGACCGGGCATTCTGAACACGGTCGAAGAGCTGTTCATGGGCAGCATTTTGGGAATAAAGGATATGTCCGTATGCATGAGAAGATATGCGGATTTGTTTGAGGATTTCATTACGCAAATGTCCGTTTCCTGGAAGAAAGAGGTTGCGGGAAGAATGGACGCCTGCCCCAATGACGGAGAGAGCGTATTTCAGTTCAACACGCCGAACCTTGCACACACCATAATGAATCCCAAACAGTTCGGTCGCTACTACTGGCCGCAGATGAAGTGGATGTGCGACGAGATATACAAACACGACTTCAACTGCTTTATTCAGGGCGAAGGCTTCATGAACATTCAGTACGATTTCTACAAGGAGCTTCCCGACAAACACTTTGCCATGCTTATAGAGATGAATACCCCGCAGGAGGTAAAGGCGGCTCTTCCGAATATCACCGTGGTAGGCGGATACCCCACAAGCTGGCTTGCCAACAAAACCGTGGAGGAGTGCGTGGACAAAGCCAAGCAGCTGCTCGATACCGTGGGAGCGGACGGCAGGTGGATGTATTCGACGGATAAGATGCTCTCTTACAAAAACGATGTGCGTATTGAGACCATGAGCGCCGTAAACGACTACATTCGTGAGCACGGAAAGCTTTAGGAGGTAATTTAATGCTTAATTACGAAGAAGACATAAAGCTGATAATCGAGAAAATGGATTACCTTCCCGACGAGACCGCCCGTATCAATATGGTGAACGCGGTTTTGGGTATGCTCGAATTCAGTTAGGAGAAAATTTTATATTACGGGTACAAGAGAAGCCTCGGTATGTCCGAGGCTTCTCTTGTTGATATATTTTTTTGCCGATGCGGTTTTGATGAATAGTACAAAGCCGTTTGGGAGAGTGATTGCATTCTTCAATATTCATCATTCAGCGAATCGCTTCGTTCTCTTGCATAGCTTCGTCTTGCTGAATTGCCATGCAATTCAGAGACTCAGGTAATTGAGCTTTGCGTTTAGCAAAGCGTTTCTGGAACGTTTGGACGAAAATGATATCACTGCCTGTTTTACCTAATACTTAAGTATGCTTTTAACTAAAACAAAAAACAAGACCCGTCCCCATGAAAAAAACGAGAGTTTTTATCATTAAAGGACAGGTCTTTATTGTAAAAATAGTGTATTTTGTTGCAAGAGGACAGATATTATCGCCCGAATAAGAATTATTACTCCGCGCCGTGGCGGTGGTGTTCTCCCTCTCCGTCGTGCTCACCGTTTTGCGGACTATCATTGCCCGAAAGCTCTTCTATCCTATCCTTCAGCTGTCTCATAGTAAGTTCGCGCGCCTCCTGTGCCGTAATACTCGGGTCCAGCGCCTGAAGTTCCAAAAAAGCTTTGTATTTTCCAAACGACATTTCCGCTTCGTGCGCCGCCTGCACTTCTTCTTTGCCTGCGGAGGTGCAGCTTATGCATTCATCCTTCGCGTACTCGCAGGCGGATATGCTCTCAAGCATCTTTTCGTTTTGTCGGTCGTTCTTGCCTGCAACGGTGATACTTACGAGCGCGCCGCTGTTTAAAAGATTCGCTATGGGCTCGCATTGCACTATAGCCTCGAGGGCTTCGTTGTAATTTTTATTTGTTATGTTAAGGGAATATGCGAGAGCCTGTCCTTGCGAATCTATCCCCTTTACCGATATCACCTTATCGAAACGGTTTACACTAAGCTCTACGGAAGGGTTCACGTCCACGCTTATGGCGCATACGGGGGTGTAATATATACCTACGCCGCCCGCCGTGAGCGCCAAAAAAGCGATAATGACAAATGCCGCCGCGAATTTTTTTACCGAAAACCCGCTTCTTTTATTGTAACCGCGCGTTTTCTCCGCAAGAAATTTACTTGTGCTTTGTTTCAGTTTTTCCTGTGCGTGTACGTCGTCGAAGGCGTTTTTTATCCTGTTATTCAAACTCTTCACCTCCAAGCTTTTCTCGCAGCAGACCCTTGGCACGGGAGAGCCGCGTGTAAACGGTATTCATATTCAACCCCAGCATTTTGCCTATCTCC
>CAYTMY010000250.1:0-2135 GCA_964439075.1 uncultured Lachnospiraceae bacterium
TAAGTTCTGGTGCAACACGCTCGTATGCGAGGTCAGTAGCACCACGGGAAATCACAGAAATGTTCTCCGGCACAAAGCGATACCAAAAACGGAACATATTGTCCTCTATGGAGTAAATGGTTTTTCTACTTGACTTTTCTCCATATGGTGATTTTTTTTTTACGATGCCAAGTGTGATTAGGTTTTTAATGTAGGTAGCGCACACACTTGTATCTTCATCAATTTTATTAGAGATTTCATTCATCTTGGATGATCCGGTAGCAATAGCGGTAATCACCGCATTGTAAATTGCCGGTTCACGCACTTCTTGCTTGAGCAAATTATTTGGCTCCTCAAAAATAGAGGATGCAGGATTTAGGTGTGTGTTTTTGATGTTCTCCTCAATGGAAAGATTATCATTGAGTTGCATCAAATATTGCGGAGTCCCTCCTACAATACCATAAGCCAAGGCCTTATCAATATCGGACAGCTTTGTAAAATAACGGCAAGCTTCAAAAAAGTCAAACGGCTTGATTTTAAGCTGTGCCGTTTTTCTTCCATATAGAGGAGCTTTATAAGCTAAAACGTGGTCTTCCATATATGACATAGAAGAGCCGCAAAGAATCAATACCAACTTGGAGGTGTCTTTGTTCTTATCAATCAGAAGCTGAAGAGTTGAGGCAAGGCTTTTGGAAGCACGGGCAACATAAGGATACTCGTCGATGACAAGTACGATTCGCTTTGTTTTTGCCAATTCAAAAACATATTCTAATGCCGATTGAAATGAAGCAATAGAAAAGTCAGCCACTATGCCGGTATTATATTCCATAATACACCTTGAAAAGTTATCGAGGTTTTGCTTGGCGTTGGTTTCAACACCGGTAAAGAAGATGGTATCTTTATCTTTTACAAATTCGCTGATAAGTGCAGTCTTACCTACACGGCGGCGACCATAGATAACTGCGAATTCAAATTTATCGGAATCATAGAGCTTGTTTAGTGTGTTAAGCTCATTTTCTCTTCCTATGAACATTGGCTTACCTCCTCGAGCACATCTCGTAGTTTACGAATTTACTTAATTAAACCCAACTTCGCACAGGAAGTCAATAGCTTTTATAAATTTTACTTAATTATGATTTACTAAATTTTAGGCAACTAATTATAACACACAAAAATATAAACGCTTAAACTGACTTGATTATAATACTAATTGTTTATGCAATCATAAGTTGCAACGTATTGTGGTAACATATTATAGGTCAGTCAATATTTACTCAATAGGTCTTAGGGTGTAGCCCTAACGCTTGAATCATTTGGAGCCTGTGGGGATACAAATGATATGTTCGCTATGAAATACGGTTAAATTTTCAATATTCAATAAGACAAACAATAGGTCACACCAATCAAACGGTGCGACCTATTTGCGTGAATAACCATTCTGTGTCATCTTCTATAATTAACAAACGACGGAACAAATCTCGGGTGAAGTCTCTTGTTGTAGCTATCCATATAAGCAGTGAAAAGGGAAGACACAGGCGGCAATGAAGCGGTCGTGGTGTATTTTTTACTACTGCACGTTGTATGTGCTTTCGGGAGCAAAGACGTCCGCCGTTATTCTGCCTTCGGCTATGGCTGCTGCCTTCAAGGCTTCATAAGCGTGAACACACGTGGTTTCGATATACGGAAGCGTGTATAATCCCGCCAAGCCGAAAGTGATGGCCGTAAGGAGAAGCCAACCGAAAAACGAAATGTACAGCGAGAACAGCTCGCCCTTTCTGCCGTCTGTCAGCACCATGGATATTTTTATGGCTTCCCTGAAACCGACCCGAGGATTTTCGGCAAGTATGTATTTAGTCTGACTGTAGGCTATGCTCTTGATGATGCCGGGTACGATAAACAACAGCGACCACAGATATGTGAACAGCGACACCCACAGCATGGAACCGAGAACGGGACCGTAATTAGAGAATCCCGCAAACACATCGCGTCTGTCATACGCCCTGTAAGAGACTATATTCATAAAATATCTTGCAAAGCCCACCGCAAACACAGGCGCCGCCAAAAGCCGGATAAGCGATGAAATCCACGTTGTGGAGGTGACCTTCCATATAACCGTAATCCCTCACATAAACAGTCTCTGTGTGCGTTATTGAGGA
>CAYTMY010000251.1:0-2129 GCA_964439075.1 uncultured Lachnospiraceae bacterium
TGCCGTATTTTTTCATCAGTTCTTTAGAAAAAATTTTGCTGCCTTCGATTATTGCAGCGTTCTTGTTCGGTCCGAAGCAGGGTATACCGTGAGCTTCAAGAGCGTCTACAGCGCCTAGCACAAGAGGGTCGTCGGGAGCAACGACAGCGTAGCCGACCATGTTTTTTACTGCAAAGTCAACTATTTTATCTATTTCTTTTGCGCCTATATCCACGCAATCCGCATCCGCGGCAATACCGCCGTTTCCCGGCAGCGCATATATCTTGCTTATACTCTCGTTTTTCTTTAAGCTCTTGATTATGGCATGTTCCCTTCCGCCCGAGCCTATTACCATTACCTTCATATTCATACCGCCTATCAGTGGTGAAACAGCCTTTGAGCCGTAAACGCCATTACCATGGAATATTTGTCGCACGTTTCTATTACATTATCGTCTCTCACAGAGCCTCCCGGCTGCGCTACAAAGCGAACTCCGCTGCGGTGAGCTCTTTCGATATTATCGCCGAACGGGAAAAATGCATCGCTGCCGAGAGCGACACCGTCCACCTTTGAGAGCCATTCCTGTTTTTCATCGTCGGTAAATCTTTCGGGACGCTTCGTAAAATATTTCTGCCATACGCTCTCGCCTATAACGTCGTCGCATTCCTCACGCGAGAGATACACATCTATGGTGTTGTCTCTTTCCGAACGGGAAAGAGACGGGGCAAATTCGAGCCCAAGTACCTTGGGATGCGAACGCAAACTGAAAATATCCGCTTTGTTTCCCGCAAGGCGTGTACAGTGTATTCTCGACTGCTGCCCCGCACCTACGCCGATAGTCTGAGCGTCTTTCGCGTAGCATACGGAATTTGACTGCGTATATTTCAAAGTTATGAGAGCTATGATAAGATCCCTCATTGCTTCCTTGGGAAGTTCCTTGTTCTTTGTGACTATATTCGATAGAATCTCTTCTGTGATTTTTACTTCGTTTCTGCCTTGTTCAAAGCTTATGCCGTATACCTGCTTTATCTCAACTGGGTCCGGCTTGTAGTCGGGATCTATTTTGATGATATTATAATTGCCTTTGCGTTTAGCTCTGAGCAGCTCCAAGGCTTCACCGCTGAAGGAGGGCGCAATAACGCCGTCGGATACTTCTTTTACTATCTGCCTTGCACAGGATAAATCGCATTCGTCGGAAAGCGCAATAAAATCGCCGTAAGAGGAAAGTCTGTCGGAACCTCTCGCCTTTATGTAGGCGCAGGCTGCCGGGGAAAGTTCTTCATCTTCAACAAAAAATATTTTTCGCTGAACTTGAGTAAGAGGCGTTCCCAAAGCGGCGCCTGCGGGACTTACATGCTTAAAGGAAGCCGCCGCGGTAACGCCGCATGCCGCTTTAAGTTCCGCTACCAACTGATAGGAATTCAGCGCGTCGAGAAAGTTTATATAACCCGGTCGTCCGCCGAGTACTTCAACTGGAAGCCGACCGTTTTCGATAAATATCCTTGCCGGTTTCTGGTTCGGGTTGCAGCCGTATTTGAGCTGTATTTCTTTAGTCATAACCTAAAGCCTGCCTTTGTTTATTATCTTTGTGGATACCTCGCGCGTCTTTATGTTTATTCGGCGCACAAAGAGAGCCACTTTATTATCCTCGTTGAGTGAATTCCATATTTCTTTTGCTATTTCGGCGGTTGAACCCTTGAGTTCAACTCCAACAGGCTCTCCAACAAAGGAAGGTATGGGATTTCCGTCGTTTTTGTAGGTATGTATAAGCCTTCCTTCGCCCTTCTGCGGGAAAGAGTAGCCGTAATAAAGGCGTTCGCATTCTCCGTTTATAATCTTGGAAGGGTTTTTCAAAATACTCATTTTGTATGTGAAGCCGTCTTCTTCGAATGTTATCATGCCGCTTATCCTGGGCGTGAAATTGGGTTCGTCGGGCTCATACTCGCGAGTATCGAGAGCCTCCTCGAAAGTCTTGCCCTTCTTTATAAAATCATATACCGTATCCGTTTGATCTCCGTTGGTCACGATAATACTATTGTCTATCGTTCTTGTGGTATTATAAATAATGAGAGAAGAATCCGTCAATTTGGAGGGGTCGAGAGCTTGAGTGCGAATGATATCGCCGTCTTCAACAAAAATACGATTGCGGC
>CAYTMY010000252.1:0-2116 GCA_964439075.1 uncultured Lachnospiraceae bacterium
CCACTGCGGCGTACGAAGCGTTTGACGATGAACAAAAGGCGTGCGAGTATATAGATACGATAAATCCTCCTGTCGTTGTAAAGGCAGACGGGCTTGCGCTGGGCAAGGGCGTTATAATAGCGCAGTCTCACGAAGAAGCAAAAAATGCCGTGCATTCCATGATGTCGGATAAAATGTTCGGAGAAAGCGGACTTAAAGTGGTCATAGAGGAATACCTCACAGGTCCCGAAGTATCAGTGCTTTCCTTTACCGACGGCAAGTGCGTTGTGCCTATGGTGTCTTCAATGGATCATAAGCCAATAGGCGAGGGAAATGTGGGTTTGAACACGGGCGGAATGGGCACGATAGCTCCGAATCCCTACTATACGAAGGAAATAGCCGGAAGGTGCATGAAGGAGATTTTTCTGCCGACCATGAGCGCAATGAATGCAGAGGGGCGCACCTTTAAAGGATGTCTCTATTTCGGACTTATGCTTACCGCCGACGGTCCAAAGGTGATAGAGTACAACTGCCGCTTCGGCGACCCTGAAACACAGGTGGTGCTTCCTCTTTTGAAAACGGATTTGTTAGAAGTGATGCGCGCGGTTACCGAGCAGCGCCTTTCGGATATAAACGTTGAATTTTACGATAAGGCTGCCTGTTGCGTGATAATGGCGTCGGGCGGTTACCCCGTGGAATATAAAAAAGGCTGTAAAATATCCTTTGGGGATGCTGCAAAGCTACCCGATACGCTTATCTACCATGCGGGCACAAAGATAGATGGGATAGATACCGTGACGAGCGGAGGCAGAGTGCTCGGAGTAAGCGCAACGGCGGATACGCTCGGTCAAGCTATACAAAAGGCTTACACGGCAGTCGATGAAGTGAGTTTTGCAGATTGCTACTACAGAAAAGACATAGGTGCAAAGGCGCTTGAAGCATTAAAATAAATTACCTCAGGTCTGCCTGCAAGGACAGACCTGAGGCTTGTTTGGGGGAGAATATGGTATTCAGAATATACGTTGAGAGAAAAGAAGGATTTGCAAATGAGGCGGAGCGGCTGCTTTCCGACATACGCTCTTTTTTGGGTATAGACGGAGTCACAAAGGTAAGGCTAATCAACCGCTATGACGTTGAAGGCGCCGACAAGGAACTTTTTGATAAATGTGCGGATACCGTATTCAGCGAACCTCAGACGGATAACAAATACACATCGCTTCCCGCAGACGCAGATGCATGTTTTATATATGAGGCTCTTCCCGGTCAGTTCGACCAGCGTGCGGATTCGGCGGAACAGTGCATTCAGCTTATATCGCAGGGAGAGCGACCTATAGTCAAATACGCCCGCGCCGTTTTGCTTTACGGAAAGCTTACGGACAGCATTATCGAAAAAATACAAAACTATGTGATAAATCCGATAGAGAGCCGTCTTACAGACGACAGCCTGCCCGATACTCTGAAAGTCACTTACGATGCTCCCGACATGCCCGAGGTAATAGAGGGCTTTTGCGGATATGACGACAAGGACATAGAAAATTTCATAAAGAAATATGCTCTTTCCATGGACGCCGCCGACGCAAAGTGTTGTGTGGATTATTTCAAAAGCGAAAACAGAGAACCCACGCTTACCGAAATAAGGGTGCTCGATACCTACTGGTCGGATCATTGCCGTCATACTACTTTCAATACGGTGATAAACGATGTAAAAATAAATTCGCCGCTCGTAAAGGAGGCGTTTGAAAGATATAAAAAAATAAACGCCGATTTAAACAGGGATAAGCCGGTTACTTTGATGGATATCACTACGTCTGCGGCGCGCAGCCTTAAACATGCGGGCATACTCAAAAATATTGATGAGTCCGACGAAATAAATGCCTGCACGGTAAAAATCGACGTTGATGTTGAAGGGCAGCTTGAAAAATGGCTGTTGCTCTTTAAAAACGAGACGCATAATCACCCTACTGAGATAGAACCCTTCGGAGGTGCGGCGACATGCATAGGCGGCGCTATAAGAGACCCTCTTGCGGGCAGAGGATTTGTATATCAGGCTATGAGGGTAACGGGTGCGGCCGACCCGCTTACTCCTGTGGAGAATACGATAAAGGGAAAGCTTCCGCAACGAAAACTTGTCACTTCG
>CAYTMY010000253.1:0-2095 GCA_964439075.1 uncultured Lachnospiraceae bacterium
CCGCGACGTACATAATTTCAGCGACTTAAACAGAACAGTCAAGCGCGACCCCCGCACAGGCCGCAGAAGCGCTCAAAACAACTGGGATTTCTGGACGCTGCTGCCCGAATGTTTTCATCAGATCACCGTTGTCATGAGCGACCGCGGTATTCCCGCAAGTTTCAGAAATATGCACTTTTTCGGAGAACACACCTTCTCTTTGTACAATGCAAAGAACGAACGCGTATGGTGCAAGTTCCATTTCAAAACACAGCAGGGCATTAAAAATCTCAGCAATGAGGAAGCTGCCAAGATAAACGGCATGGACCGCGAATACCACGGAAACGATCTTTATACCGCTATAGAAAAGGGAGATTTCCCCAAATGGACGATGTATATTCAGGTCATGACGGAGGAGCAGGCTAAAAAACATTACGAAAATCCCTTCGATATCACCAAAATCTGGCGTCATGCGGAATATCCACTCATCGAAGTGGGCGTGCTGGAACTCAACCGCAATCCGGAAAACTATTATGCCGAAGTGGAACAGTCCGCCTTTACTCCTGCGCACGTAGTGCCCGGTATAGGCTTTTCACCCGATAAGTTTTTACAGGGCAGGCTCTTTGCTTACGGAGACGCGCAGCGTTACCGCCTGGGCGTAAATCACAATCTTATCCCCGTGAACAAAGCCAAATGCGAAGTCAACGAATACCACCGCGACGGAGCTATGCGGGTAGACGGCAATTACGGCTCTGCCCCTGCATATACCCCCAACAGCGCCGAAATTTGGACTGCACAGCCCGAAGTAATGGAGCCTCCTCTCGATATTGAGGGCGCCGTGTGGAATTACGACCCCAAGACCGACCCCACCGACGATTGCTTTAAGGCAGGCGGCGACTTGTGGCGTATATTGGAGGAAGATAAAAAAGAAATACTTATCCAAAATACGGCGGGCGACATCGCCCCCTGCACGGAAAACATCAAATACCGTCATGCGGCGCACTGTTACTTGGCCGATCCCGAATACGGCGAACGTTTTGCAAAAGCGGCTATGCTCGATTTTGACAAAGTCAAAAAACTTGCCGAGCTGCCGAACGATGAACTGAATAAAGTAACATTGAAATAAACTTTACTCTCTTCTTTGCAAGAGGACAGGTCTTGACTATGCCGAAAGTATGCATATCAAAGAGCTGTCCTCGAAAAATACAAGCAAAAACGCAGCGCAGAAATAATTTAAAACAAATTTACCCTTCTTCCGAAGGCGTCATAATTCAACAATAAAGACCCGTCCTCCAATACAGCGGAACGGGTCTTTTTAAGTTATCTTTCCGTCCCATATACGAAAAGGCACCGACTACCCATAAAAATCAATATAATATATTTATTGACAAAGTCCTGTGAAATATGAGAAAATACAATTGATATATAATTTTAGGAGTGATTTTCAAACAACAGGAAGAATAAAGCAATCGATCGAGATAAGTCTTTCTCGGTTATACAATTGCCGTTTTCTCATCAAATTTTAATTTTTATCGTTTATTGTCGAACTTTTCGGTTTGTTCAAGTATCTTAATAGTAACTTGACGAAAAAGGTGAATTTGATGAGCTATATCGAATATAAAAGAAATAAAATAGCGACAGATTACGGTTTGCACGCTGCAAATATGTATTATAATAAAGAATTTGTCGCCGATTTCGTATTGACCGATACCGCTTTTGCAGGTCAGCTGCTAAATGAAGTACCGGGCGGCATAGTCATCTACGCAATGTCTGACAAACTCGATTTTATTGTGGCCAATAACGGCTACTACAAACTTTTCGGCTTCGATAAACAACTTCACCGCAAAGCGTTGACTTCGGAGGAACTCTCGGTTATATACAATGTTTATCACGAAGATAAAGCGCCGCTGGAAAAGAATATTAAAGACGCCATAACCGACTTTGTATCCTTCAACCAAGTCGTGCGCATAAAAAACGCCAAAGGCAAGTATCAGTGGACCCATGTAAGCGCCCGCCCGTACAGAGAAGCCTCCACAGGCAAAATACTGCTCTTTACCATGTTGGTGGATATCACTCGCGAAAAAGAGTATGAATACGAACTTGAACGCCGTGCGGA
>CAYTMY010000254.1:0-2066 GCA_964439075.1 uncultured Lachnospiraceae bacterium
AATTTTCGCTCTCACTAAGCCGAAATTTTTCATGCCCTGCCACGGCGAATATAAAATGCTAGACGCAAGCTCAAAGCTCGCACAAAAAATGGGGATCGATAAAAACAACGTTTTCGTAATGCAGAACGGAGATATTCTTCAAATAGACCACGAAAACGCAAACGTTATAGATCACGTAACCGTGGGTCTGACCCTTGTGGACGGCTCCGGTATCGGAGACGTAGGCAATATCGTTTTGAAGGACAGAAAAAAACTCAGTGAAGGCGGTTTGTTCGTCGTATCGGCTACCGTCGACAAAACAGGTATCGTATGCGGACCCGAAATACTTTCAAGAGGCTTTATCTACATGAGAGAAAGCTCGGGACTCCTGAATGAAGCAAAGGATCTTTGCTATGACACCATTCTTGCGGCTCTTGCTCAGGGAGCAGACGCAGGAGCGATAAAACAGGCGATAAAGCAGGCTCTCGACAACTTCCTTTACGACAAAACAATGCGGCGCCCCATAGTGATGCCTATAATAATGTATGCAAAGAACAGAGGTACGGAATAATGAATGTATATGATAAGTTAAACGAATTGACAGCCGCCATAAAAAGCTCAAATGAATATACCGCATATAAACGCGCGGCGGAGGCTGTAGACGCAAATGAAACTTACAGCGGAATGGTAAAGGATTTTATAAATGCACAGATACAGCTTACCACGGTGCAAATGCTCGGTCAAAGCCCTTCACAAGAGCAGATCGACAATTTCAATTCTATCTATGCAAGCATCTCAAATATCGCCGTCGTCAGCGAATTTCTGCAAGCGCAAATTGCTTTTTCGAGAATAATGGACGATGTTACCAAAGAGATAACAAAAACCGCTACCTTAGATGTAGGTTTTTTGGATTTTAAACCGGAAGATAAATAAGAATCGCATCAAAAGAAGGCATTTCATGTAGAAATGTCTTCTTCTTTTTTTTCGCATAGTGTGTTTACGTCAAGTGTTTCATAAGTTACGCCCATTTTTCTCATGCACTGCATAAAAAGCATGGCGCACATTTTATTCATGGCATTGATAGAACATATAGCGGTATTGAGTATATATGTGACATCCTTTGAAGGTTCAGCGTCTATTTCCGGCAAGTCTGTTTCTTGCACGGCTTTTTCTATATTGAAGGCTATTATATCCCGAGCAAACGGCACAAAGCCTTCCACATAACCGTATTCAGTCATATCACACCTCGTGATAATATTTATGCCGCTATGCTTCTCAATATGACACTCAGATAATTTTATGAAAATTATCGTATGTGATGCTCTCGCCTTTTTTTAGACGTTTTATATGCTCCCCTTCTTCTGTATTGAGCAATTTGTTATAGATATCTATGCTCGCCTGTTCTATCTCAACTTTTAATTTTTTGATCTCGGCTTCTTTTTCTGCCTTCTTCATGTTTTCGGGGTCAATCTCTTCTTCCGTTTGCATATAAATTAATTTTTTATAATTTCCAAACATCATATCGTATATCATATCCGCACGGTTTTTACCGTATTTTTCAAGTGTTCTCTCGTATTCCGAAACGCTATGCGACGCCGACAACCAACCTCGGCTTGTGAATATAGAGCATCTTCTCAATTCACCGAGATTTTTATTTGTGCACATCAAAGCGCTTATACAGTCGTCCGTCTTCGGATATATAATATCGCAATGCACGGCTTTTATGCCTATAAGAGCATTTCCGCACAAACCATAGCTGATGACTATCTCATCGAAGGCATCGCTTTGCTCTATAATGCGCACAAGCTCCTTATGCAGCTGTTCGGGCTTATCATGTAAAGCCTCTCCTACCCATACTATATCGTATTCATTATCGGTAGCTTTTAATGCTTCTTCAAGCTCCGCTCTTATAACCTCACATGCCAAAAGTCTTCGTTTCAATGCAACCCCTCCATTTATTAAATACAATTATATATCACTGAAACTTTTTTATCAATCTTACTGTTCTTTATTTTTCTCTGTGATATAATAAATCGATATCAAAATAAACAACCGAAAGGCAACTTATGAAATACGACGAAGCTCTC
>CAYTMY010000255.1:0-2061 GCA_964439075.1 uncultured Lachnospiraceae bacterium
CGAGACCTCCAAAAAGAAAAAAACAAGAAAGCTTAAGGAGGCGTAAGTTTCCGATTGACTTGGAATCGACTGTGGATTATAATGTATCGGTCAGTTAATAAGAAAAGAGATATTATATGAAGAAAGTAACCAAAATAATATGCGCTATGGTATGCATTGCGGTGACTTTATCGCTCTTTGCCTCCTGTGCCCAGAAGCTTCCCGAAAACTTTGATAAGGATAAAATAACGGACGCTTCCAAATACGTGGTGGAGCATCTTTCGGCAAGAGATTATGCTGCTGTAAATGACATTACGCGCAGCGACTTGAGAGAAGCACTTTCTCCCGAAGTGCTTTCGGGCGCGGTGGAACAGTTACTGGGCAGCAACAAGCAGCTGCAATCTTATAAAAAGATAGATATTAAAGCGGCAAAGAATAAGTCTACGGGCGAGGAGTATGTTGTGAGCGTTGTGAAGGCGGAATATAAAAACAAAACGGTCACTTATACTTTGGGTTTCGATAAAGACATGAATTTAATAATGCTCTATCTCAGATAATAAATACAAGGTGGAAATATGAAACTCAATTACAAACGAACTTTTCTTGTCGGTTTTGCGTTTTTGTCTATTTGCGCATTTTGGCAGGTTTACAACACTCTGGTGCCGCTCATTCTTAAAAATACGTTCAATATGGGCGATACCGTATCGGGACTGATAATGGCTTTGGATAACATTCTTGCGCTCTTTATGCTGCCGCTCTTCGGCACGCTTTCGGATAAGGTAGCAACTCCTATAGGAAAGAGGATGCCCTTTATACTGGCAGGTACCGCCGTGGCGGTGGTAACGATGATGTTTATGCCTCTGGCGGACAATGCACGCAACCTTACGTTGTTCGTTGTCGCCCTGCTTGTGGCTCTTGTCGCAATGGGAAGCTACCGTTCACCCGCAGTCGCGCTTATGCCCGACGTTACGCCCAAGCCGCTGCGTTCAAAGGCAAACGCCATAATAAATTTAATGGGCGCTCTCGGCGGTATATTCACCTTTGCGCTGCTCATGTTTTTGGTGCCCGACGTCGCAAAGCCCGATTACACCGTCATATTCGTTATAGTGGCGGTGCTTATGGTGGTGTCGGTTGCGGTGTTGTTCTTGAATGTCAAGGAGAACAAGCTCGTAGCTGAGCGCGAGGCTATAGATAAGACTCTGCCTCCCACAAAAGCCGAACTGGAGCTTGAGGCAAGCAAGGGCAAGAAAATGCCCAAGGATGTAAAAAAGAGTCTCATTCTTATACTTCTCAGCGTATTTTTCTGGTTTACCGCATACAACGCAGTTGAAACCGCGCTTTCCAAGTACGCCACTGTGTACCTCGGCATGGAGGTAAGCAGCTTTGCGGGAAGCATGATGGTCGCCATGGCAGGCGCTATAATTTCGTACGTACCCGCGGGTATGATAGCTACCAAAATAGGCAGAAAAAAGACGATACTCGGCGCCATAGTTCTGATGACCGTAGGTTTTGCATTAGCTTTTACCATAAAGAAGTTCTCGTTTTTCATGACGGTGATACTGTTTATCGTGGGTGTGGGTTGGGGAGCCTTGAATACCAATTCGTATCCCATGGTCGTCGAGATGAGCAGAGGTTCCGACATAGGCAAATATACGGGCTATTACTACACGTTTTCAATGGCAGCGCAGATAGCAACGCCGATAGTTTCGGGTTATCTTCTCGAACATGTGGGGTATCAAACGCTTTTCCCTTATGCGGCGGTATTTATGGCGGTGGCCTTTGTTAGCATGTTGTTTGTAAAGCACGGAGACAGCAAACCTTCGCTTCCCTCGAATAAACAGGGGCTGTTGGTGGACGCAGAGGATTAGAATAAAATGACTGTGTTATATATTTTGTTATGTATTGTTGTAATACTATTTGCGGCGTTTGTTTTTTTGATAAAGCCGAGCTGCCGCAGGTATGAAATGCCCTGCGATATGTTTGCGCACAGAGGTCTTCACAATGCAAAGATAATTCCCGAAAATTCAAAGGCGGCTTTTGAAAATGCACAGAGGGATGGCTTTGAAGTAGCCAAGTATGTTG
>CAYTMY010000256.1:0-2061 GCA_964439075.1 uncultured Lachnospiraceae bacterium
CTCGTTGGGCAGAGGCTCTGCGTGAAATGTCCGGTCGTCTCGAAGAAATGCCCGGTGAAGAAGGTTACCCCGCATATCTCGGCAGCCGTCTTGCACAGTTTTACGAAAGAGCAGGACGCGTTAAGGCTCTCGGTTCGTCCGAAAGAGAAGGCGCGCTTTCGGTTATAGGCGCTGTTTCACCTCCGGGCGGAGATATTTCGGAGCCTGTATCGCAGGCGACGCTCCGTATAGTAAAGGTGTTCTGGAGCCTCGACTCCGCACTCGCTTACAAGCGTCACTTCCCGGCGGTCAACTGGCTTACAAGCTATTCGCTTTATGAGCAGAATATGTCGGGTTGGTTCAATGAAAATGCGAATGAACATTGGATGGACAACCGCGGCGAGATAATGAGACTGCTCCAGGAGGAGTCCGAACTTGAGGAAATAGTACAGCTAGTCGGTATGGACGCTCTTTCGGCTCCCGACAGACTCAAACTCGAGGCGGCTCGCTCCATAAGAGAAGACTTTCTGCATCAGGACGCTTTCCATGAAATCGACACATACACGCCGCTGCACAAACAGCACCTTATGATGAAGCTGGTGCTCGATTATTTCGAAATAGCTTCGGAAGGACTTAAAAACGGCGCTTCTATCGACAGACTTGCAGACATGGAGGTTCGTGAACGTATAGGTCGTTTTAAATATGTACATGCGGACGACGTCGATAAGGAATATAAGGATATAGTAAAGATACTCGCAAGCGAAGTTTCAAAACTCACCGAAAAGGAGGACCTCTAATATGCCTAAAGAGTATAGAACGATACAGGAAGTTGCCGGTCCTTTGATGCTCGTTAAGGGTGTGGAAGGCGTAACGTATGACGAACTCGGTGAAATAGAGCTCGCAAACGGAGAAACAAGAAGATGTAAGGTTTTGGAAATAGACGGAGGAGACGCTCTGGTACAGCTGTTTGAAAGCTCTACGGGTATCAATCTTTCGAACAGTAAGGTTCGTTTTCTCGGTAAAAGCATGGAACTCGGAGTTTCCGAGGATATGCTCAGCCGCGTATTCGACGGACTCGGAAGACCTATCGACAACGGTCCGGCTATCCTTCCGGAAGCCAGACGCGACATAAACGGTCTGCCCATGAACCCCGCCGCGCGCGACTACCCGCAGGAATTTATCCAAACGGGAGTTTCCGCAATAGACGGACTTAATACACTTGTAAGAGGGCAAAAGCTGCCGATATTCTCGGCTTCGGGTCTGCCGCATGCACAGCTTGCCGCCCAGATAGCGCGTCAGGCGAAGGTTGTGGGAACAGACGAGCCCTTCGCGGTCGTATTTGCCGCTATGGGTATCACCTTCGAAGAATCAAACTTCTTCATAGAAAGCTTTAAAGCGACGGGCGCTATCGACAGAACGGTAATGTTCGTAAACCTTGCGAACGACCCCGCTATCGAACGTATAGCCACTCCGCGTATGGCCCTTACGGCTGCGGAATATCTCGCTTTTGACAAAAACATGCACGTTCTTGTTATACTGACCGACATAACCAACTACGCCGACGCTCTTCGTGAGGTTTCCGCCGCACGTAAGGAAGTTCCCGGACGCCGCGGTTACCCCGGTTACATGTATACGGACCTTGCGTCGCTGTATGAACGCGCAGGACGTCAGAAGGGTAAAAACGGTTCCATAACGATGATACCTATTTTGACAATGCCCGAAGATGACAAGACCCACCCGATCCCCGACCTTACGGGCTACATCACTGAAGGTCAGATAATATTGAGCCGAGAGCTCTACAGAAAGAGCATAGCGCCGCCTATCGACGTGCTGCCTTCACTGTCTCGTCTTAAAGATAAAGGTATCGGCGAAGGTAAAACGAGAGGCGACCATGCCAACACGATGAACCAGCTCTTTGCTGCTTATGCAAGAGGTAAGGACGCAAACGAACTGAAGGTCATCCTGGGAGAAGCCGCTCTTACCGAAATAGATAAGCTTTACGCAAAATTTGCGGACGAATTTGAAAGAGAATACGTCTCGCAGGGCTACTACACCAATCGCTCCATAGGTGAGACGCTTGAC
>CAYTMY010000257.1:0-2052 GCA_964439075.1 uncultured Lachnospiraceae bacterium
TTATCTTCCGAGTTCTCCTGCGACGCCGCATTCTCTTTTTTCTCTATTTTTTCGATGACATTTTCTTCAAGCTCGTCGTCAAGTGTTTGAGACTTTTCTTCAGGCTCCTCATAAATACCGAAGACGCCGGGGTCATAGCTGAATTTTTCCGACTTCATATCTGTATTGTTGTCCGTCGAAACAGCCCCGATCGTTCCTGTTGCATCTGCATCTTCGTCGGAAGGTTCTTCCTCCTGCTGTGTTTCATACATTTTAATACTGTAACCGGAGCTCTGCGGTTGAGAAAGTTTTTCTCCCTGCGCATCTTCCTCCGCCAGCGCTTTGGCTATCTTATCGGCATACACGTCGCAACCGGCAATCACGGGAGCTTCGGAAGGAACTGCGCTCTCGGGCTTGCTTTTCTCGGGTTTAGCTTCAAATGTGTTTGTTACTATATCGTTAATTGCCGTATTTTCAGTAAGTTCGTTCATCTTTGTTCCGTAAGCCTCCACATCGCTCAGCTGTATTCTTCCGTCGATACCTGTTCCTTCAAGCTTTGAGATATCGATACCCAACTCCCGCGCTACGCGTTTCGCCGCAGGCGAAGCTTTTATCTTATCGTCAAAATCGTTCATTACTGATCCTCCTTTTGCACTGTCTGCATTATAGCAGCGTATATATCGGAAACATCGGGAAGCACCGCCTCACGCATTTCTTTTGAGTAACCAACGGGCATATCCTCCGCACATACTCTTAATATCGGAGCGTCCAAGTAATCAAATGCCGCACTTTCTGATATCAGCGCCGATATTTCCGCGCCTACTCCCGCTGTTTTGTACGCTTCATGTACTATGACCGCTTTTCCCGTCTTTTTGACAGAACGTATGATAGCTGAAGAATCCATGGGATAAAGCGTTCTCAAATCGATTAGTTCGCAGCTTACGGAGTGCTCTTTAAGCTTCTCGCAAGCCTCTTTGCATATATTTACAGTCTCGCCGTAGGTAATGACGCTTACGTCGCTTCCCCTTAGAATAGTTTCCGCTTTACCTATCGGCTGAGTCAGTTCAAACGCTTCGGGTATATCGCTCACCTCATCATAAAGTCTGCGACCCTCGAGGAAAAGCACAGGTCCGTTAAATCTTACGGCGCTTTTCAAAAGGGCCTTTGCGTCCTGTGCACATGAAGGATACAGCACCACAAGACCCGGTATACCCACAAAAGCTGCCTCAAGCAAACTGTTCATCTGCGCTCCGCCGAATTCGTCGGCACCTACGTCGGCACATATTACCATGGAAGAATTGTACTGCGAATTGTACATATAATCGGTCAGCGCCGCTTGATTTGCAAGCACGTCCAAACATCGGAGAAGATATTTGCCGTCGATACGAACGATGGGTTTTGCTCCCGTCATTGCCATTCCCAAAGCTGCCTCTACGGCCGCCTCCTCGGAGGGGATCATATCAAGCACTCTGTAGTCTCCGAAACGTCCCGCAAGTCCTACGGTAATATTGTGTGCTCCTCCGCTTGAGAGCGCATGACCCAAGAGTATAACGGATTCGTCCTTTGCCATTTCTTCGGAGAGCGCCTCGTTTATGGCGCGCGCGTATGTTATCTGTTTCATTTCTGTTCGTCCGCCTCCTTTTCGGGAGTAAAATCAATATTTTCCGCAGGCTTAAGCTCGTCGGTAAGCGCTTTTGCCGCAACATCCACCTCCTGCTGTATCTTCTCTCTCATCATCATAAGGTCATCCATATTACCGAGAGCGTGCTCTCGCATATATGCAGTCAGATTTTCTATTGGGTCATAGCCCGTCCAGTCCATTACCTCCTGCTGATTGCGGTAATACTGTTCTTCATTATATGTATGCCCAGCTATACGGTACGTCTTCGATTCGACTATTACGGGAGACGCATTTTCCTTGGCGTATTCAAGAGCCTTTTTCACGGCGGTATAAACGTCTATGGCGTTATTGCCGTCGGTTATTATGCACGGTATGTCAAAAGCCTGCGCTCTTGTGGCAATATCCGCCACATTATGTACCTTATCAACACGGATATTCTTCGCATAGCAATT
>CAYTMY010000258.1:0-2030 GCA_964439075.1 uncultured Lachnospiraceae bacterium
CCTGCGGTCTGCCGTATTCCAGAGCTTTGAGAAGCCGGGAAAGCCTGTTTTTGTCGTCTTTGAGCTTTTCATAGCATTCGGCAAGCAGCAGGCAGGCGCATTTTTTATCCTCGAGCCAGCCGTCGTCTCTTTTCGAAAATTCCTCCAGACGTCTCAGAGCTTCCTTTATTCTTCCGTGTTCCTTCAGCTCCCGCGCATAGTAGTAGCATTCCCGTGCGTTCAGCGTTCCTTTTTGCGCAAGCAATTTTTCGTATATTTTAATGTTGCGCTCGCTGCTCTCCTTGTGTTCGGGGCGGTGTTCAACGGGGATGTCGAGATACACCGTGTTCCCGCGCGGCGCTATCGCCTCATGCACAGCTCCCTCCCACACAAAGCCCGCTTCCCGCTTCATGAGCCTTTCGCGGTAGTAGCTGAAGGTGCAGCGCCCGCCTTCATCAAAGGCCGCTTGGTACGGCATCATTATCATGTCGGCGGAACAGTCGGCGGCGGTTTTGAACTTTTTAAGCAGCTTTACGCTCTCTTCTGTAAGAATATCGTCGGCGTCCAGCCACATTATGTAGTCCTTACTTGCCTTTGAAAAGGCGAAGTTGCGGGCGGCGGAAAAATCATCGACCCAGGGAAAGTCGTATATTTTGTCGGTATACAAACGGGCCTTTTCCTTTGTGTCGTCTTCGGAGCCCGTGTCCGCTATGATTATTTCGTCTGCAATATCCTTTATGCTCTCAAGGCAGCGGGAAAGCAGGGAGCTTTCGTTTTTAACTATCATACAAAGGCTTATCGTAACTATTTTATTATCTCCTTAGGAAGTATCGTTAATATGTAAGGGGCTTCCGGCTCAAAAGTGAGCCGGAAAGTTCATTATGCCATTTGCACGATGACCATATTTGCGAATATATCGGTGCCGCTGTCGTAGGTCACCTCCGCATTCATGTTTCTGAGCTGCAATACTACGGGGACCGAGCTCACATTTACGAGAGCGGAGCCGCTCACTGTACCTCTTGTGAGGTATTCATCGTTTGCCGCGACGAGAGTCTCTCCCAAATACAGCCCGAATTTTACGCTGCCCGCGCCGTGGTTCGACACGTTAACCGACCACGACACATAGTAATTGCCCTCCTGTGATATCACGAAGCTGCCGCTTTCCTCGGTGTAGCTGATGCCCTCCGAAAGGTCGCTTACTATGCTGTCAAACAATACGGGGGCGTTCTGAGATATACTTACGCCGGTAGTCAGCTGCGAGTGGTGTCCGCCAATGGAACCTGTCGCCCCTCTGGGTCCCGTGGCGCCTGTTGTACCTGTTGCACCCGTGGCTCCCGTTGCGCCTGTGGCACCCGTAGTACCCGTAGCGCCTGTCGGGCCGATAGCTCCCGCAGAGCCCGTAGCACCCGTCGGACCCGTGGGTCCCATAGCTCCGCCGCTCGGTCCCGCAGGTCCTGTCGCTCCGCTTGGTCCTGTGGGTCCTATTGGTCCCATAGGTCCTGTGGCTCCCGTGCAGCACCTCGTACAGGACGCCGCAGCCGCCACCGCACGACGAACATGCGAACGAACCGCCCTCCTCGGCGCCGCGAGCTTGCTTCACTCCCGTGCGCAAGGGCTGAAGTCCGCTTTCTCCGACGCCTCTTCCGAGCCAGCCTTCGAAAATATCCGAATCATTTCTGTCCAAATTTACCTCCTTGATACGACCTCTTCTCCTCTTGGAAAAATACGGTCGTTTGCCGCTATATACAGCGGCAGTCATATTATAAATATGTGGAAAATTCGATACGTGTTCATGAATTGAAGGCGAAAGACTCGTCGGAAGCGCCGACGCTATAGGCGCAGCCACCGATAAATCGGTGACTGCTTGAACGCGTCGGCGCTTCCTCCTCTGTCGAATCCGAACAAAGTCGGTTCGTATTCGATGTTAAGGGCAGAAGGTCAAGGGATTAAAGTCAAGGGATTAAGGGCAAGGGATTAAGGTCAAGGGATTAAAGGTCAAGGGATTTAAGGGCATAACTGTTTAAAGAGAGGCTTTGCGCCTCTCTTTAAAT
>CAYTMY010000259.1:0-2011 GCA_964439075.1 uncultured Lachnospiraceae bacterium
GGAGTCGGCAAGACGACATTGTGCGGATTGCTTATACAGTATTTGTGCGAAACGGGTAAAAAACCCGTGCTTGCGGTAGACGCCGACGCCAATTCGAACTTAAATGAAGTTTTGGGCGTTGAGGTCGGTCCCACTTTAGGCGAGGTACGCGAAGAGATAGAACGTGCGGGAGACGCCGCCGAAGAGCGTATACCAAAGGGCATGACAAAGGCGGAATACTTGCAGATGCGAATAATGAACGCCATTACGGAGGAGGACGACTACGACCTTATGGTAATGGGGCGCACTCAAGGACAGGGCTGCTATTGTTTTGTAAACGGACTGGTGCAGACGCAGATACAAAGGCTGCAAAGCGGTTATCCGTATATAGTGGTGGATAATGAAGCGGGTATGGAACACATCAGCCGCGGCATATTGCCCGAAATGGAAACGGCTATTCTGGTAAGCGATTGTTCTCGCAGAGGGGTACAGGCGGCAGGCAGAATATACAAGCTTATTAACGAACTCAATTTACACCCGAAGAAAACGGGCTTGGTGGTAAACCGCGCACCGCAGGGCAACCTCGACCCGGGTACTTTGGAGGAGATACAAAATCAGGGACTTGAGCTTTTGGGAGTAGTTCCTCACGATGACGACGTGTATAAATTTGACTGCGACGGCAAACCTATCGTGCAGCTTCCTCAGGATTCACCCGTACGCGCCGCACTCAAAAGCATCGTGGAAAAGCTCGGTCTGTAGGGAGGATATAAAATGGGAATAACAGACGGCTGTCATGACGCCCGCAACATGGTATCCATAAAAGAAATGCCCTGCCCGAAATGCGGCTGTCCCGTGGAAGTATTTATAAAAGACGGACGGCGCTTCATAGATTCCGTATGCGGAAAATGCGGCTTTGTTTTGCCCGAGGAAGAAATCGAAGATGAAAGCGCCGAATGATATGCGAACAGAACCCTAATGTGCATCGGCATTGTATGAGGGGTTCTGTTTGTTCAGTAAAATATACCGTATATGTTACCATACAGCTTAGGGTAAGAATGTTGTGATTTATTCGTTATACGGAAAAAATTAAAACTTAAAATTCGGAAATGAGGCTAAACATTGGACAGACGAAAGAATAACAGTACAGACAGGCGGAACGCTCAACGGGTTGTTTTTGAGAGAAAAATTGTTCGATTATATAGATATCGTCCTCGCGCCCGTTCTCGTCGGGGGTAAAGAAACCTCAACTCTTATCGACGGCGTCGCTTTGAGCCGCCCAAGCCAATTAGACCGGCTGGGAGTTTTGGAGCTTGTCGATTGCGTGGTTTTGGAAAACTCGTATTTGCGGTTGAAGTATAAAGTCATAAAATAATGCTCGCCGTTCGTTTTCAATTTCGCAGGTTCTCACTTTTTCCTCATTTACGGAGCGCAAACTTCACCCGTACATTCGTAGGGCCCAAAGCTTCCTTCAAAGTATCGGCGCCTTCTATGCGTCCTATTTTCGTGTAGCTGTACGAGGTTGCGAAGCTTTCGTAAAATATAACGAGACAGTCCTCGCCGTAAAGCATTATATCGCCCGCGTTTACGGTTTTTATGCGTTCGCTTTGAGCAGGAAGAGCCTCTGTATACGCATATTTTTCGTTGCCGTTAAGCTCGCTCATTTCAATTTCAAGCGGCAGTCTGTTTAAAAAGGTTTCGGCTGTTTCGTTATCGTAAAGTATTGCGGTATATTCCGAATTTGCCGAGCTTATCGTTATGTAAATGCTGTTGCTTTCATTCATTTGATTGATTGCATCGTTTCCCGGCAAAACGCCGATATTCGGAAGAGAGCTTTGTTTGCACGAAACCGCGAACAGTATAAGCGCAATTGCGGGAACACAGAGAAGTTTTTTCATGTTTTTAAATTACCTTATCTCGAATATGGAAAGCGTTTCATCATTATTTCTCCGCGAGCGAATGACGAGGCCGTTTTGACCATTGTAACACATATCCCCGCATCGTCTTTTATTCCTCTTTTTGCCACGAAAAACGT
>CAYTMY010000260.1:0-1983 GCA_964439075.1 uncultured Lachnospiraceae bacterium
CCGCGGGTTTTACCACATCGTCGTTGTAGTGATAGTCGGCTTTATTACCGAGCACTGTAGTGCCGTCTTCGTCGAGGAAGGTCACTTCGTAATCTATATAGGTAGATGTGTATATCGCTTTATAAGTGGCGTTTGCCGTTACCGTTGCGGGTACAGTATCTACCGTTCCGTCGTCATCGGCGTCCCACCCCGCAAATGCGTAGGTGTAGGTTTCATCAGCCACCTTGCTCGGGTCCGCGGGTTTTACCACATCGTCGTTGTAGTGATAGTCGGCTTTATTACCGAGCACCGTAGTGCCGTCTTCGTCGAGGAAGGTCACTTCGTAATCGATATACGACGATGCAAACAGCGCCTTATATTCGGCGTTTGCCGTTACCGTAGCAGGCAGAGTATCGGCCGTGGCGTCAAACTCTTTCTTATCCCAACCGTTAAATACGTAAGTATATGTACCGTCTGAAAGTTTTGTCGGGTCTGAAGGAACTACGAGCGCATCACCGTAACCGTAAGTTCCCTTACCGATCTCGGTCGTGCCGTCTTCGTTATAAAATATGACAGTATAGACTATAGGAGTCGCTTTATATACCGCCTTGTAGGTTGCATTCTTTTGAACCGTTGCGGGCAGTGTATCCGCTGTACCATCATTGTTTCCGTCCCATCCGAGGAAGGTATACGCGTTATAATTGTCGGTGTCTCTCGAAGGAGCTGTCGGTACTATAAGCGTTTCATCGTAACTATAATCGCTCTTTATGGATATACGGCTGTCATCCCAGTCTGTAAATTCCACCGTATATTCGATATCCTGCTCCGTGTATTTTCCGTAATACGTCAAATTTCCGTTTACCTTTATGCTGTCCGCTGCATTTACGGAATAGGAGGCGTCCGTATACCAACCGTCGAAAATATATTTTTTATTGTTTTCCGACTTCTCGGAATCGTATGTGTAACCGTCGGTAGTAAAGGTAGCTTTTGTTAAGTCGACCGTGCTGTTTATCTCGACAGTCGTGTCGTTGTCATGTGTTCGCACCTGACTTTGCGTTCTGCCGTCGGGCGCCGTCACTATATACGTTAAGTCCGAAGAACTTATCTGTTGTACCGAGACAGAGCCGTCGATATGTATCGTCAGACTGTCGTCGAATCTGTTCAGATTTCGGTCGTCCGAAGGCGACGCAGTGGAGTAGGTGTACCAGTTGGCAGACCATGTTATACGGTCGGTATCATAACCGAGCATTTTCAGACTTTTCACTATTTCACTGTCGGCGGGCTCTGAGATTATGTAATCGTACGTATCGAAAACCGTGCCGTTATGTGTTTCACCCGAATACCAACGTAGTCTGTTCGATGAAGAAATTGTATACGTATCGGGGATCACTACAGTGCCTTCGCCTGAGTAAATATAATCCTTCGCATTTCCGCTCGTGAATTCTTTACCGGGTCTTAGCAGATAGAAATATGCGGAGCGGGTAAATATCGCATAGTAGGTCGCATCGGAGGTCGCCGCCGCGGGAGTAGTTATATTTGCGTAGGAATTCTGAACCGTTGACCAACCTGCGAAAACACCGTAATCTTTGGAGGGGTTCGCATACGTGGGAACATCTCCCTCTTTTACTTTTGTGGTTGCCGCTACCTTGCCGTCTACCACCCATGTTATCGTATAATATTTCACGTCGGGCTCGACACTTTTTTTAGTGAAGTCCCATTCGCCGTAAACCATGATATCCAGTTCTTCAACGTCGATGGTGCCGTTTTTCGATATATTGACGTTGTTTTTATAGGTTCCCGACTTATTGCTCCAACTTTTTGCGCTTGTCCAACCCTTAAAGGCGTATACGCCGTTTTTGCCGTTTTTAACCCCTTCAACCTGCGTACCGACGGAAGGTACCGCGCTGAGCCGATAATCGTCGGTGTCTTCCTTCACCTTCACAGAAGACGGCGGATCGAGCATGGGCGCGCTGCCTTTCCACGAATAACCGACATTGACTTTAT
>CAYTMY010000261.1:0-406 GCA_964439075.1 uncultured Lachnospiraceae bacterium
TTTATATTTTCTTTTATTATAAAAAACCGAGGAAGCTTCGCGCTTGAATACTCCACTCTTTCGGCAGGCGCGGCAAAAAGGGTCTTTCGTTTATTAAAGGATAATTTTGCATGTACACCTGTTCTTGCGACAGTGAAAATCAACTCTTTCGGAGAGAAACAGCAGTACAGGCTGACTGTGGAAGACTCCGCCGTATGCTTTGAAATACTTCGTTTCTTCAACATAACCGATGAGAACGGCCGCCTTCGTGCGAATAATAATATTGACTCAAGCCTGCTTCACTCCCGGCAGGCTGTTCAATTTTTTCTCCACCCTTGCGGAACAGGCGGCGCAGGACATGCCCCCTATTTTGATACTGCTTTTTATTTCCTCCATGCCATTATCTCCTTTTGTTTTGCTAATGTTT
>CAYTMY010000261.1:416-1974 GCA_964439075.1 uncultured Lachnospiraceae bacterium
TCCTGCGGCTATGTTTCGGACCCGCAAAAAAGCTATATGGCTCAGTTCAGCTTCGGCAGCGAAAGCATGGCCGATGATTTTTCGGCATTGCTCGCCGAATTTGACATAAATGCAAAGAAAAGGTACCTTAAAAATGATATAATAATTTATATGCAGCGTGCGGACGACGTATTCGGACTGCTTGCCTTGTGCGGATGTTATTCCTCCGCTCTCGACATACAAAGCGATATGACTATGAAGGATATGAAAAACCGCACTAAGCGCATAGTAAACTTCGAGACCGCCAACTGTAATAAAACGATAGACGCTTCTTATGAACAAATGCAGGCGATAGATAAAATACAACGCAGCCACGGCATGGCATGGCTTCCCGATCATCTGATAAAGGCCGCACAGCTGCGTATGGATATGCCCGAGGCGACCTTAAGGGAGTTGGCACAAAGCGCAAGCCCTCCGATGAGCCGCTCAACGCTTGACAAACAACTGCGAAAGATAGTACTTATTGCAAAGGAAATAAAATGACTGCCACCAAGAAAAAAACGACAGCCCGAAAAAATAAAAAAGAAAAAACAAACAGCACACTTTCATACGAAGTGCGCGGTTTTATCATGCTGTTTGCGGGCGCTTTTATGATGTACTGCGTCTTGTTTACGGGCGCGGGTGTAATAGGAACATTTGTAGCTGATATACTCCTCAGGCTCTTCGGAAAAGCAGGCAGAGTTATCCTTGCTTGTTCCGTTATATTAAACGGAGCACTGCTGCTTTTGGGAAAACGCGGTATAGGCGCATACGTGTATATGCTGGCAGCTAATTTGATTGTCGGACTTTCGCTGTCTGTAACCACCTTCGACGCCTACAAGCTTGCCGACAAAATGCTCTACTACGACCTGTGGGGCAAAGATTCACGCGCAGGTTTTATGGGAGGTCTTCTTACAAAGGTCTTAAAGGATATGTTCTCGTCACTCGGAGTATGGCTGATAATAATATGCCTGAGCATAATAGCTTTCATCCTCATCTTCAAAAAAAGCTTTGTCGGCTCTGTAAGCGACAAAGCGGCTAAAGCAAAACAAGAGCTGCATGCCCGCAGGGAAGAAGAAAAAGCAAGGGCTCTGCAAGAGGAAGAAAAAAGAGCTCCCATAAATAACGCAAAGACCGTGCTTGAAACCTCCGACGGTTCCAAACTAGTATTCATAGAAGCAGACAAAAAAAGACGCGCTCGAAAAAACTCCTCTCGTCAAATACCGCCGCCCGCACAACAAACGCAGACGGGGCAGCTTCCGAAAATAAACGAGGGGTTCATGAATCTTTCCGATTCATTTGAAGCGAAGAAAATCATCGCATCCGAAAAAGCTTCGCCCGCCGCTGCCGAAGAAGGCTTCGGTGTAGATAACATAAGCTTATCCACACCGTCCGAACGCAAGAAAAGAAAACAAATAAAATCAAGCACACATACACCTGCGGAAGATAAGCCCGAAATAGGGCATGAAACCGCTTCCGAGGATATCCTTGCGGCTAAAAGTTTAAAGGATAAGAAAGAACTTATATACGAACAAACCGA
>CAYTMY010000262.1:0-1947 GCA_964439075.1 uncultured Lachnospiraceae bacterium
CGGCGGTTACGGTATCGTTTTGGAAAGACTCGAAGCAGACGTGCAAAAGTAATGGAAGCCGTAAAGAAGGAAATAGCCGCGCTTCCCATAGTGCAGTACGCTTTTTTCGATACGAACGAGCTTACTTTTTCGGATAAGGTCAGGTATATCTGCAAAACAGAATGCCCCATGTACAATAAAACCTACTCCTGTCCCGAAGCGGTGGGCAGCGTGGAAGAATGCAGAGAGTATTGTCATGGTTTTAAAAAAGCTTTCATGTTTTCCACGGTAGCCGAAAATGTCGACTGTGAAGATATGCAGGCGATGCTTTCAACGCGAAGAGAACATGCCCGTATCACTCGGGAAGTAAACGGGATATTCCGAAAGCATTGCAAGGAATGCGTTATGTTCGCCTCCGAAGCGTGTACGGTGTGCGAGAAGTGCGCTTATCCGCTCGAAGCCTGCCGTCATCCCGAGAAAATGATAAGGTGCATAGAAAGTCAGGGTATTCTGGTGACCGATATCGCCGAAAAGTACGGTTTGGAATTCTTTATCGGTGCGGGCAGCGTCACATGGTTCGGGCTGATATTATATAATGAATGAAGCGGTAAAATATATGCTTAAATTTTCATATCACAACCATACCTCATATTCAGACGGCAAGAACACGCCCGAAGAAATGCTCGCCGCCGCATACGCCGCGGGCTATTCGCACTTTGCCATAACAGACCATATATATGTTCCCGGCAGCGAAGAGTGGACGCTTTCGCCCGATAAGCAGGAAGAGTATATCGAAAGGATAAATGCGCTCAAAGAAACTTATAAAGGCAAAATGAAGGTTTATTTGGGAATAGAGGCAGATTGGTTCAGGGAAGTCGGTGCTTCTGTAACGACCTACCCGCAGATAAAAGACAGCCTCGATATGACCGTAGGTTCCGTACATGCGTTTCTTCATAAAAATAAAATGTATCTGCTGGACGAGGACCGCGGAAAGTTCGAGCAGTGTCTTAGCGAGATGTTCGGCGGCAATGCCGTTTGTATGGTAAAGGAATATTTTTCCTGTATTGAGGCTATGCTGGAGGATATAAGACCCGATCTCATCGGGCATATCGACATGATACGCATTTATAATATTGCCGACAGGTACTTCTCTGTGGATACAGACGAGCTGTGCTGCGCCATGGAGCTTCTTGCGAGGGCGCTTAAAAGGAACAATACGGTGACGGAGCTGAACATGGGAGGCGACTACAGGCAGGGCAGCGGCATTTACTATCCTTCCGATACTTTTCTTGCCATATTGAAAAAAGAAGGCGTCGGAATTACCGTGGGGCTGGACGCCCACAGCGTCGATATGGTGGATTCCTACTACGATAAAACGCTTGAGATAATAAAAAGAGCGGGTTTCGGCGAACTGAGCTATTTCGACGACGGAATATGGAAGAAAACGGAACTGTGCTAAATTTATATACAATAAAATACAACGCGCTTTCGGCAAAATGTCAAAAGCGCGTTGTTTTGTTTCGGCGTTATTTTTATATAAGCTTCTTTATAATATCTTCAAGCATTTCAGCCGAAGCTTCCTCTATTTTGCCCGTATCGCACTTTTGCGTTAGCTCGGGGTCTATCGGCATTTCGTCCACGCAGCAATCCCACGCCTTCTCTGCTACCTGCCGGTCATGCCCAGGAAGCCAAGAGTTGACAACATGCTCCAACCAGTGCCGATGCGAAATGCCCTGCCCCGGAAGGTCTTGGTACACCCGCCATTGGTCGTTAGTAAACCTGAACTCACTCATTGGGTATCACCTCTAGGTACGGGTTCTGCTTTTGGTAGGTATCCGCAATGTCCAGATTGCTCTCCCCATTAGCGATTCGCAGGCAGGCTTCCCACCACGCTTTCTCTGCCGCTGCCCGCTCAACCTCAGTAAGCCAACGGTCGAACTCGGCACGAGCATCAAAACTTGCAGTGTC
>CAYTMY010000263.1:0-1938 GCA_964439075.1 uncultured Lachnospiraceae bacterium
CGGAGCAAAACAGGCTATAAGGGATGTAGGCAGAAGCATAGGTATGAGCTACGCCGATTGTGACAAGGTAGCAAAAGAAATACCGGCAAGACCCGGCACCACCTTTGAGAGCGCATTCAAGGAAAACCCCGTATTGCAGCAAATGGTAGATGAAAATGCCGAAATAGCCAGACTTGTGGAGATTGCAAGAGCGCTTGAAGGCTGTCCCAGGCACGCATCCACGCATGCAGCGGGCGTGGTTATATCCGACAAGCCTCTTATGGAGTATCTACCATTATATGTAAACGACGGCAGTGTAGCAACCCAGTTTAACATGACCACTGTTGAAGAGCTTGGCTTGTTGAAAATGGATCTTTTGGGCTTGAGAAATCTGACTGTCATAAAAGATACCATCGACAATATAAAGCTTTCGACGGGCATAGATGTCGATATAAACAATCTTGCGACTGACGATCCGAAGGTTTATAAGCTCATATCAAAGGGCGACACCTTGGGTGTGTTCCAGCTTGAGGGCGCGGGCATGAGCGCTTTTATGCAGAATTTGCAGCCTGACTGTTTGGAAGATATAATAGCGGGGATATCTCTCTACCGTCCCGGACCAATGCAATATATAGATACATATATTATCAACAAGAAAAACACCGAAGGCATTAAATATCTGCACCATACGCTTGAGCCTATATTAAACGTCACTTACGGCTGCATGGTTTATCAGGAGCAGGTAATGCAGATAGTGCGGGATCTGGCGGGCTTCCCCCTTAGCGAAAGCGACAATGTGCGGCGTGCAATGTCGAAGAAAAAAAAGGAAGCAATGAAATCATACCGCGAAATATTCATAAACGGAGATAAGGCAAAAGGGATACCCGGCTGCATACAAAACGGCATAGACAAACAAAGCGCCAATAAAATATATGATGAAATGATGGATTTTGCAAGCTATGCTTTCAATAAATCCCATGCAGCGGCTTATGCTGTAGTAGCATATCAAACGGCATACCTGAAAACTTATTACCCTGCGGAATTTCTTTCGGCGCTTTTGAGCAGCGTAATAGGCTTTGACGATAAAATAGTCAAATATATCAGACATCTGAAAGATAAAAACATCGCTCTTTTATCTCCCGATATCAACGAATCAAACGAGCGGTTTACAGTTGTCGGCGGAAAAATCAGGTACGGTCTGTTGGCAGTAAAAGGACTGGGCGAAAACGCTGCAAGCGAAATAGTAAGACTTCGCAATGAAAAAGGGAAATTCACGGACTTTACTGACTTTGTTTCAAAAATGGAATTCAATTTCCTGAATAAAAGAGGCATCGAGAATCTCATAAAAAGCGGCGCATTTGACTATTTGGGACACACGAGAAGAGAACTCCTTAATGCCTTTTCGGATTACATTGACAATACTTTAAGGCAGCGCAGACAATTGGTGGAAGGGCAGATGAATCTTTTCGATATGGTATCGAACGCAGCGGATATCGCACCTGCGCTGAATGCTATACCCAAAACCAAGGAGCTTGAGACAGACGAACTGCTGTTTTATGAAAAAGAATCCATGGGATTGTATATTTCGGGTCATCCTCTGAAAAAATACGAAGAAATTCTCGAAAGGTTTATTACCCACGATTCCATATCGCTTAATCCGCAAAGAGATGACGATGATATTGAAGACGTTAAGGAAGACGAAACGCTGCAAAATGACCGTGAAGTTATTGTGGGCGGTATGGTAAGCTCCATAAAAACCTATATGACTAAATCGGATAAGCCTATGGCTTTCGTAACCATGGAGGATATATACGGAATATTTGAAGTTGTGGTGTTTCCAAAGACATATCAGGATAAAAGCTATCTTCTCAAAAAAGATATGCCGTTGATAATTAAAGGCAGAATAAGCAAAAAAGATGAATCGTCGATATCAGTAAGCGCTTCGAGTATTTATGATAT
>CAYTMY010000264.1:0-1908 GCA_964439075.1 uncultured Lachnospiraceae bacterium
ACACCAATAACATTACAAAGGCAAAAACCGTTGACGGGCAAGCGCGCGCTTTATACTACGGCACGTACGGCACGCACTTCAATGTGAGCGGAAATATAAAAACATATAATGAAAATACAGAGCTGTCTTTAACTCTTAAAAGCAAACATACTGAACTTGAATATGCACTTTTATGCGGCGAAGACGATAATTCCGGCGCAGTAAGCTTTACAGTCTCCGATAAGATAAACGGAGGAATATATCTCGAAAACTTACAGCAAGGCGAATACGACGTACTTTTAAAGTCGGTGGCTGCAAATGAGAATACCGTTTATTACACTATATCAAACGATACTCAGTACGGCGATATCGACTACTATACATTAAGCAAAAATGCAGACGGCGGAGCAAACCGTCGGATAACGATAGGTTTTAAAAACGGTACGATGAACCTTGAGGTAAAAGAGGACCAACTCCCTGAGAAGGTGTACGATATTATAATAGAGGTGGGACACGGCGGAGACGACCCCGGAGCGGTGAGCACATATAACGGGCAGGAACTATTTGAAAAAGACTTAAACAGGCTTATGGCAGAAGAAATAGAAAAAAAGCTGACAAAAGCGGGATATAAAATACGCCTTACCCATTATGCCGATGTAGACCTCCCCTCTTACGGTAAAGCAGGCAGGGCAACGCTGCCGAATGAAGCCAAGGCAAAATACTGTTTTTCCGTTCATAACAATGCGAGTATAGGCAGTGTTTACCGAGGGGTAGAGGTGTACGCGCCCTACAATGCGGATTATACTTTTGCCAAGCTGCTTGCCGACAGCATAGTAAACGGCACAAATGCCGTATATTCAAACAATACCGACCGCGTTAGCCCCGAAAAAGGTGTATTTATAAGAACTTTTGATGATGAAACCATGCCCGAAATGCTCGAGCAGGCAACGCAGTACGGCTTTGAACCCTACGATATAACCTACGAAACCAATTATTACTTCATGATACGCGAAGTAGGAGGATATATAACGGGCGCATATACCGACGGAAGAAATCCCGAGCGGGGCGCGAATGCCTTTGTAAACTCCAACAACACGGCGGAGAGCTATCTGTTGGAATTGGGCTACATAGACAACGAAAATGATTTGAACGATCTGCTCACAAACCATACCCAATATGCACAAGCGATAGCTGATGGCATTTCTGCATATTTAAACTCTTTAAACACACAAGGAAACGAATAATATGGATTCAGCCAAGTATAAGAAAATCAACATGATATTGTTCTTCGCAATAGTGGCTCTTACGGCAATTGGCAACGGCATGAGCGACTCCATCTATGCAAATTATTTTAAGGAAGTCTACAACGTCAACGCCTTTATGCGGGGCTTCATCGAATTTCCGCGGGAATTGCCCGGAATTTTGGGAATGCTCGTAATAGCGGCGCTTTCCTTTATGGGAGATATGACGATAGTATTTTTGGCGCAAATACTCGCCTCCTTCGGGCTTGTTATTTTGGGATTTTTCACACCGTCATTCGGAGTAATGCTGATATTTCTCTTCATTAATTCCATGGGAATGCACCTTATGATGCCCCTTTCCGATTCTGTCGGCATGTCCCTTGCGGAACCGGACAAGGTCGGAAAGCGCGTAGGACAGTACACAAGCGTAAAGAGCGCCTTCAGCTTTCTGGCAGCTCTCGGCGTTTTCTTCGGTTTCAGAAGCGGATTTTTTGATTTCACAAAATCCATAAAACTCAATTTCTTGGTGGGCGCCGCGGCTTTTATACTGGGAGCATGCGTATCCGTAATACTTATAAAAAGAATAAAACACGACAAAAGCGGAGCCGGCAAACCCAAAAAGAAAAAGTTCAATTTTGTTTTTCGCAAACAGTACAAATACTACTATCTGCTTACCATACTCAACGGC
>CAYTMY010000265.1:0-1900 GCA_964439075.1 uncultured Lachnospiraceae bacterium
GGTTTGCTTATCACTACACTACACTCCTTTCCTATTTACCGGTCTTTCCTTCTTTTATCTTGACATACTCTCCGGCATATCTTATACCCTTGCCCTTATAGGGTTCAGGCGGTCTTACCTTTTTAATGTTCGCCGCATGCTGACCGACGAGCTGTCTGTCGATACCCTTAACGGATATTTTTGTATTGCCTTCAACAGAGGTCTCTATACCCTCGGGATCCGCCATTTCGACGGGATGCGAGTAGCCTACGTTGAGAACAAGCTTGTTGCCTTCCTTGGCCGCTCTGTAACCGACGCCGCTTATCTCGAGATCTTTTGTGAAGCCCTCTGTAACGCCTTCTACCATATTGGCTACCAATTTTCTCGTCAAACCGTGCATCGATCTGTCGATTTTCGTGTCGGAAGGTCTTTCGACGGTAAGTATACCATCTTCTGCTTTAAAAGCCATGTTTTTTGCAACATGCTGTTTTATTTCACCCTTAGGTCCCTTGACGGTCACAAGGCCGTCATCGACTGTTATTTCAACACCGGCGGGGACAGTAATGGGCATTTTTCCGATTCTAGACATTTATTGCCTCCTTACCATACATAGCAGAGAACTTCTCCGCCGATATTTATCTTTCTTGCCTGTTTATCCGTCATGATTCCTCTTGACGTCGATATTATCGCTATACCCAGACCATTGAGAACCTTGGGCACTTCGTCCTTAGACGCGTAAATTCTCAGTCCCGGTTTCGATATTCTCTTCAAGCCGGAGATGACCTTTGAGTTGTCTTCGCCGTACTTAAGAGTTATTTCTATGATGCCCTGCTTGTCATCTTCAGCGTACTTTACGTCTTTTATATAACCTTCATCCAACAATATTGCAGCAATTGCTTTCTTTATATTGGAAGAGGGCATCGTAACTTGCTGATGCTTTGCATTATTGGCATTTCTAATTCTCGTAAGCATATCCGCGATAGGGTCAGTCATAACCATTATGCTTTTCCTCCTTGATTAAACTATTGTGTTTCTACCAGCTCGCTTTTTTCACTCCGGGTATTTCACCGTTGTAAGCGAGGTTCCTGAAGCAAATCCTGCAAATTCCGTATTTTCTCAAGTAAGCGTGGGGTCTGCCGCATATTTTGCATCTGTTATATGATCTGGTCGAAAACTTCGGCTCACGTTGCTGTTTTGCTATCATTGATTTCTTTGCCATATTTTCCTCCTTATGACCTCTCGAACGGCATTCCGAAAAGTTTGAGCATTTCAAGCGCCTGCTCGTCGGTGTGCGCCGTTGTAACGAACACTATATCCATTCCTCTGATCTTGTCTATTTTGTCGTAGTTGATCTCGGGGAATACGAGCTGTTCTTTAAGGCCAAGAGAGTAATTTCCGCGACCGTCAAACGATGAAGCGGGAATACCTCTGAAGTCTCTAATTCTCGGTATAGCTACGTTTACCAGTTTATCAAAGAACTCATACATTCTGTCTCCGCGGAGGGTCACCTTAGCGGCTATATCCATTCCTTTACGGAGTTTGAAGTTAGAAACCGATTTTTTCGCCTTGATAACTATCGGCTTTTGTCCGGCTATGAGACCCAATTCGCTTATTGCCGATTCCATCGACTTCGTATTGTCTTTAACATCGCCGAAGCGCATATTGATGACAATCTTTTCAAGCTTGGGAACCATCATTACGTTTTTGTAACCGAACTTTTCCGTAAGAGCCGGCGCTATCTTTTCGTTATATAAATTGTATAATCTTGCTTCCATTTGCCGTCTCCTTTATTCGTCGAAAGTCTCGCCGCAAGCTCTGCAAAAACGGACTTTTTTACCGTCGGCAAGCACTTTGTGTCCGCATCGTACGCCTTTTTTGCACTTTTCACAGTACAAAAGCACGTTTGACGCATCTATAGTGC
>CAYTMY010000266.1:0-1881 GCA_964439075.1 uncultured Lachnospiraceae bacterium
TTCGTATTCGAGGTTAAGGGATTTAAGGGCGTAAGGGATTAAGGTCAAGGGATTTAAGGTCAAGGGCATTAAGGGCATAACTGTTTAAAGAGAGGCGTAGCGCCTCTCTTTAAATGCGTAAGAGGGGGAAAAGGGCAGAGCTGTTAAAACGCGCCTAAGCGGCGCGTTTTAAATGCGTTAAGGGATTTATTCGAATATCTCTATACTCTTTTCTATCTCGTCGGGTATTTTTATGTGCTGCGGACAGGCTTCTTCGCACTTGCCGCACTTTACGCATTCGCTTGCGACCTTGTGACCGTTTGCTTTTGTATTCCAAAAGAATTTATTTTTCGCAAAGGGCAGATTGCCGTACAGTGTGTACAGGTTCATCGCTTCGAATATGCCGGGAATGGCAATATCGTTGGGGCATACTTCCGTACAGTATTTGCAGCTTGTGCAGGGCACTACGGGCAGGCTTGCCAGAGTATCCGCCGCTTTTTGTACCGTATCGGTTTCCTCTTCGGTAAGAGGCGTAAAATTCTTCATCGTCTTTAAGTTGTCTTCCATTTGCGATATGTCCGACATGCCGCTCAAAACGGTCAGCACGCCCTCAAGGGAAGCCGCAAAGCGTATTGCCCACGAGGGGAGGGAGACGTTCGGGTTTGCTTCGGTAAGTATACTGCCCACCGCATCGGGGGGAGTTGCCAGCAGACCGCCCTTTACAGGCTCCATGATGATGACGGGCTTGCCGTGCGCTCTTGCCGTTTCATAGCATTTTTTCGACTCTACCGAAGGGCTGAGCCAGTCGGCGTAGTTGAGCTGGAGCTGCACGAATTCCGCTTCGGGGTGCTTTGTGAGTATCTCTTCAAGAGAGGCGGCTTTGTCGTGGAAAGAAAAGCCGACGTGCTTTATGAGACCTTCTTTTTTGCGTTCCTGTACGAAATCCCATATACCGTACTCGTCGAAGTATTTGGTGCGTCCTTCTCCCATGTTGTGCAGCAGGTAAAAGTCGAAATAGCCCGCGCCCGTGCGTTCAAGGGAGGTGTAGAACATCTGCTCCGCTTCTTTTTTGTTCTTTGCGCCCGCCCATGCGGGAAGCTTTGTGGCAAGGTAAAATTTGTCGCGCGGGTAGCGTTCAACGAGCACTTTTTTTACCGCTTCTTCCGACTTTCCGTTCACATAGCCATAGGCTGTGTCAAAATAGTTGAAGCCCGCTTCGAGGTACATATCGGCCATTTTTTTAAGCTGTTCTATGTCTATCTCGTCTCCGTTCATGGGCGGGCGCATAAGACCGAAACCGAGTTTTGATACATTTTCGTTGAAATAAGCCATATTATTTTCTCCTTAATTCGTTTTCGCACGGCAGTACGTTTTTTTCGTAGTTTGCTATCTTCCTGTCAAGCTTGGCGAGAGTTTCATTCAGTTCTTCAATATGCTGCGCAAGTTTTTTGCGTTCTTCTATGAGCAGCGCCTTTCGCTGCGGGGCGGTGTCGTCGCCCTGTAAAAACAGCTTTACGTATTCCGTGAGCGTATCAATGGGAATGCCCGCCGCCCTCATGCATTTTATAAAGGCTATCCAGCGGCAGTCCTCATCGGTGTAGCTGCGAATGCCGCCCGCGCTGCGTTCTATTTCGGGTATAAGTCCCACACGTTCGTAATAGCGCAGAGTATCGGCAGTCAGCTCAAATTTTTGAGATACTTCGGATATATTCATGATGCGTCCGCCTTTGGCTGAGCCTCTCTGAGCTCTTTGATTTTGTTTTTCAGTAGTATAAGCGCTCGTTTGGGGTCGTCCTCGTTTTGTACGGCGGTTTCCATAGGGCACAGACCCGTATCGGTGCGGTTTTTTATAAAGGGAGTCATTTGTCCGTATTCGTAGGAAAGCCCGTGGAAGCCGTAGCG
>CAYTMY010000267.1:0-1872 GCA_964439075.1 uncultured Lachnospiraceae bacterium
AGTAGTTGATGAGGAAAAAGGTGATGAGCGCCATACCGAAAGTAAAGGTGATGTCCGCCGTGGGCGCGCGCCCGCCGAAGAGCTCCACACAGGAGCAGCCTACCATGAGCAGCGCCAGCGAGAAAAGATATGCGGGCAGCACGTCGCCTATTTTACCCGTCTTGCTCTCGGTGTAGCTCTGTACGTATTCTATCATCGTCTCTATCATATTTTGCGCCTTGCCCGGCACCTGCGTCATTTTGGGTATGACGAATATGCGCACGGCAAGAGCCGCCAGAATGAGCGCCGCCATTACTATCCAGCAGTAAACAATGGTGGTACTTACCCTAAAGCCGCCAAGGCTTACCTCGGGTGCGAAGAGAGATACCGTAAACGGCTCGCTCTCGCCCTTGCCGAAGATGAGCGTTATTGCCGCCGTGAGCACAGCCCATGCGGCGAGCACAAGCGCTGCCATTTTCGGTTTTTTATGATTTTTTTTCTTCTTTACCGCAACTTCCCGTTCCTGCTCGGGTTCTGCGGATGTATCGGATGTGTTTTCTTCCATTTTACAATACCCTTTTGAGCCGGTGTGTTCAACCCTTGTTTTTATCCCGGTTCGTTTGAATTACGAACGATACGATGCAGCAAACTATGAGTACGCCGCAGCATGCCGTAGCCGCCCATATAAGCTGTTTGGGATATGTGAAGGCGCACAGCAGCATACATGCCGCAAGCACCGCTATTTTGGCAAGCACCGTACCCACGGGCAGTGCGCCCTGCTGTGAGGTGACGCCCGCGGTTAGCCTCTTTAAAAGAAAAAACTCGATGACGCCGCAGAGGGCGCCGATCAAAGCTCCTGCCATGTATGCCTCCCAAATAACTATTGACTTAATTATAGCACTTTAAAAAAAAACGGGCGTTTTTTTTAAAATTAATTAACCGATTAAACGCCGTTTTTTTGAATCAATCCGTAGCTTTGATTGTTACATTCAACTTTAGTGGTTCATTTTTTGGTATTTTTATGTTTATCTTGAAAATACTCTTTTTTATCGTATTTTATACAGTAAACGAGCAGCGAAATACCCCCCGCTATCTCCACAAAGGAATTGCCCAGTGCGGCGGGAAGAGTGTATGTGAGAACGTCGGTAATGTAGGAATAATAAGCGGAAAGCGCGTCGATATACGCAAAACAATAGCACATCATATTGGCTGGTATCATCACGACGGTAAGCACGGCCGCCCACTTGGCGGTGTTGAGTATGCCGCGCGAAATGCAGTAGGCGCATATACCCAAGGCGGCGTACAAAATGCAGGCGCTCAGCTGATGAAGGGTGTCGAGCCCGCTGTGCGATGCGGTAAGGGCGTAAAAATCGGAGCGGGCGCTTATTAAAAACAGAAGGCTAACGAGAATGCGCAGCCCGCAGGCGGCAATGAGCGCCCACAAAATGCCTTTGGAGTTTACGAGAGCCTTTCCCTTTATGCCGCTTGCAAGGGTAAATGCCGCAAATGCTACCCAAACAATTACGCGCACGGTATTCAGAAGCGCGTTGTATACGTCTTCGAGAGTGTCGAAAAACGTATACGCATAACCTGCAAGCAGCGCCAAAGCGCCGAGTGCGCAAACGACGCCCAGAACCATGCCCAAGCCGTAGCGGTCTTTTTCTTTTATTGCAGTATTGTTATTTTTCATATCATTAAACTCAGTCTCAAGCCTTTTTGGCCGCCTCTCCGAGCAGGAGTATCATTTCGAGAGCGCTTCTGAAGGGAAGCGAGCGATCCTTTTCCTTCCATTTTATAACGCCCTGCCACGTCGTATTCTGCATATACGAAAGGCTGAGGGCAAAGGTAGCCACACTGCCCTTGGGTTCGCCGCAAGGACTCTGTGCAGCCTGC
>CAYTMY010000268.1:0-1864 GCA_964439075.1 uncultured Lachnospiraceae bacterium
AAGTTTAAAGATATCGTTATGATTCATAATTTGCGTTGCAATTAGAAAAATTGAATAACTATTCGATACTTGTATGCATGTTTTTATCCTACCGATGATTTTTTCTCTGTTTATCACCCCCCCTGTGGGTTGCGGGAGTCAATTCGGTGTGTTTAAATTAATTGAATGGTTTTATAAGGGGTAGTTATGCTGGTTATACACGGGGAAAAAATAAGCTTTTCATATCAGTATGAGGGCAGCACGGACTTTGCTCTCGAAGATATAGATATAAGTATAGAAAAAGGTGAGTTCGCCGCCATAATAGGTCACAACGGCTGCGGCAAATCGACTCTCGTAAAGCATTTCAACGCGTTGCTCGAATTACAGCGCGGAGAGCTTAACGTAAGCGGAATAAACGTGCGCGATGAAAATAAAAAATGGCTTTTAAGACGGACATGCTCAATGGTATTTCAAAATCCCGATAACCAGTTCGTCTCCTCGATAGCCGAGGAGGACATAGCCTTTGGGCTTGAAAATTATGAAGTGCCCCGCGATGAAATACCGCATAAAGTAGCCGAAGCCCTGAAGCTTGTGGGTCTCGAAGGATTTGAAAAACGTTCGCCTCACAGCCTTTCGGGAGGACAAAAACAACGCCTTGCCCTTGCGGGAGTGCTTGTATTGAAGCCCGATATACTTATATTCGACGAAGTTACCTCCATGCTTGACCCCGACGGCAGGCGCGAAATGCTCGCTGTAATAGATAAGCTGCATAGAGAGGGAAAAACGATAGTGATGATAACACACTATGTACAGGAGGCGATAGGCGCCGATACCGTATACCTTATGCACGACGGCAGAATGCTCGCACACGGAACGCCCGAAGAAATGCTGACCGACGATGAGCTTATGCGAAAAACGGGACTTATACCTCCCATGCCCGTGCGTATATATTATGACTTGAAAAAAAACGGAGTACAGCTTGAACGCTGCCCGCTTACAAATGAGGAGCTTACCGAAGAAATATGCCGATACAAACAGAGCATTTAAGCTACACCTACAAAGACGCGGCAACGTGCCCCATAACAGCCGTAAGCGACGTGAACATAAATATCGCAGACGGAGAATTCGTCGGAATAATGGGGCGTACGGGCTGCGGTAAAACGACGCTCGCCCAGCTTATTACAGGACTTTTGACGCCGAATAGCGGAAAAGTGCTGCTCGACGGCGAGGACATAAATTCTTCCGAGTACGACAGAGGCTCTTTGAGAAAGAAAATAGGGATAGTTTTCCAATATCCCGAATATCAGCTGTTTGAAACCACCGTTGAAAAGGACGTGGCTTTTGGGCTGAAATACAGCGGATTGAGCCGTGAAGAAACAACAGAACGTGTAAAACAGGCGCTTGAACTTATGGATTTTTCGTATGCCGACATTCGCACACAGTCGCCGCTTTCTCTTTCGGGAGGTGAAAAAAGACGTGTAGCTATAGCGGGAGTGCTTGCCGTAAAACCGAAAATACTCGTGTTCGACGAACCTGTTGCAGGGCTTGACCCGCTCGGCAGAGAAGCCTTTTTAAAGCTTGTGTGCAGCCTTAACGACAGCGGAACAACGATAATTATGATATCGCACAATGCAGACGCGATAAGCGAATATGCCAAACGGATAATAGTACTCGAAAACGGACGCGTGGAGCTTGACGGCAGCCCGAAAGAGGTATTCGGCGACAGTGGGCGCATGCGCAAGCTTCGCTTGGGAGTGAGTACGCCCAAAGAAATATCGGAAATGCTCTTTGAAAAAGGCTTTGATATACCTAAGGACACCGTTAAATACGAAGAGCTGATAAATTATCTTATAAAGGATCTGACAAAAGGAGAAAAAGAATGACT
>CAYTMY010000269.1:0-1819 GCA_964439075.1 uncultured Lachnospiraceae bacterium
AATATCCAGCTGTGTTGCCAATCATCCGTATAAAAACTGTAGAGAAGAAACGCCGCTACCACAACAAGCCAATAAATCTTTCCTACCGTTGCGGCAAGTGGGCTGCTTTTCAGTTTTCTGGAGTACTCGCCCTCCTGCAGCAGCTTTTGAAGGCTCGCTTGGTTTATCCCCGCGATAATGAACAGAACCACACCGACTCCCGCCGTCATCATCATAACGCAGAGCATCGCGATGAGCAGCATATCGCTCTGTGTGAGAAAAGAGGCGGCAAACAGGGGGATAAGGGAAAGAATACAAAGGCAGGCGGCAATTATATTGTATTTAGTATACTTCTCCTTGCAGCGCGCCTGCCTGTCCTTTACCATACCCGAAACGCCGTACTCCGTTTCGAAAACTTCCTTTTCCAAATACTCGAACGCCTCTGTTTGAGAACCGCACGAAATGAATATAGCAACCGCGCATGCGGCGAGTATAAGCATCACTATCAGCCCTATTCCGCCCGCCAAGGCTTCGGATATTTCAAAAGCTCTTGTTTCGGCGGCGGCTCCCAGTATCATAAGGCATATCGGCGAGAGAATGCAAAGATATACCGCAAAGGCAATGCGCTTTGCCGTTACGCTCTTTACGCGTAAAAATTCGTTTGCCTCTTCCATACTTACTCGACGAAGCTCTGCAAAATCATCGTCGGTTTGCGTATATTCCGCCTCCTCAAGCTCATCTTTGAGTAGATAATCGGTGCTTACGCCGAAAAGCTTGCTCATTTGCAAAATTTTATCCAAATCGGGAACAGACTGTGCGCCCTCCCATTTTGATACGGACTGTCTCGATATATGCAGACGGTTTGCAAGTTCCTCCTGCGACCATCCGTTCTTTTTACGCAGCATTATTATTTTATCGGCCAGAATCATCGTGTATGCCTCCTTATATTGCGAATCAAAGGTCTGAGCTTTGATTTCTTACGTTTGCAGTATACAGCATTTTACGGTTGCATTCCACCAATTGCAAATGACAATATGTCAACTGCGGGTTGCATTTTAACAAGTCAGAAGAGCTCATTTGCCTTTCAAGCACTCAACATGGGATGATTTTTTCACTTACGCCCTGCCGCATGAACCGAATCCGTTTTGTCTGTAATAGTTGCTGTTCCCGCGAAAAATGACCCCGTTTATATTTGCAACGGTGAAAAATCTGATATCATAATATAAAGCTGTCGTTTCGACAAAAAACGACATTGAATAATGAGGTAAAAAATGAAAAGAACAATAAAGCTCGTCGCGGCGCTTCTCGTTATACTTTGTGCGGTATCTTCACTCAGCGCCTGTACTTCGGGCAAACCTTCCGTAAAAAAGGGAACCAAAGCCGATAAACAGGAAAATATCATAGGCAGCGCTGAGGATATAATGCGTACATACTGGTTTGAGTACACGATAAATTCCGCAGAGACAGCCGAAAGTGCAGGCTCTCTTGTTCCCGCAGAGGGTAACGTTTTTGTGAAGCTGGACACAACTTTTACAAATATCTCCGACTCGGAGCTTCAGATAAATTCCCGCGAATTTATCTGTTATTACGCAACGGAAGAAAACAGCTATACCACCTGCCTTACGGCCTCCGATATTGAAGGACTTATGCCGGAAACCATAACCTTACAACCGGAAGAAAGCGCAACTTACGCACTCATCTACGAGATACCCGCCTCAACGCAGCGCGTGGAAATAGGCTTTGTGGAGTACTTTGCCAACGATACTTACGGCGATAAGTTTTATGTTGACATAGCGCTCGAAGAAAAAAAATAAGTACCCCTTGCACGGCGATAAAATAA
>CAYTMY010000270.1:0-1785 GCA_964439075.1 uncultured Lachnospiraceae bacterium
GCAAGTCCGTATACGGGATCGGCTTCCACGGGTACGTCGTATGCGTACTGGCGGGATTCATGTGCTATGTTGTCGGCGGCTATGGCTATCTTGTTCTCCTCAAATATATCGAGAAGTTCGGGAAGGTCGGCTATAATGCCCGTCGTTACCACCTTTTTGCCGTTCCATGCTGCCTCGGGGGAGGCTTTAAGGGCGGCGTTCAGCTTTTCAACAAGTGCGGTGTGTTCGTCTTTGAGCATGAAGTACGCGCTTTTGAATACCGCGCATCTTGCCTTTACGCTTATCAGTTCGGGGTGTTTTCCCGCCAAAAGCGCAAACTCGCGCATTGCCGCACGGTGGTCGTTGTATACCTTTACAGCATTTGCTATGGCGTCGTCTTTTATGGCTGCGCCGCTTATTTTTTCGAGGTTTTTCTGTATCACTCTGTACTGTGAACGCGTAAATTCCACTCCCGCTTCAAGCTTGCGGTTTTGAGCCTGCGCCACGGGTATGACGGGTATATCGGCTACGCCGCACTCCCAGTTGGGCTGCATGGACTTCATCGAGTCGCATATAATGGGTATCATTATCGCGGAAAGCCCCTTGTATTCGCCCTTCATTCCCAGCTCAAGCGCTGTTTGAAGTATTGAGCATATAAATGCGGGATAGTAGTATTTTGCCTTGGATACCTCCGTTTGCGTTCCCCATATTCCCATGGGTACCATGCCCGAAGCGTACACTATTTCTTCGGGGCAGTACACGGGCATGCAGCCTATTACCTTCTTACCCTGCGAAAGGTATTTGTCGAGCTGTGCCTTGGGGTTTTTCGCTATGCTGTCGAGTTGTTCGATTATCTGTGTGATGTCGCTCATTATTTTGCCTCCTTCGCTTTGTTCTGCTCCATAATTTCGACAAGACCGGCAACTCTCGTTTCGAACTGAGCCTCCGAGAAGTTACGCGGGTCGGCTTGGTCGCCGTCGAAAGTCATAGTGGGAATACCGAGCTCTTTCTGCAAGCGTCGTTCAAGCTCGTAGGTTTTTCCGCTCCAGTTTTTGCAGCTGCGGTTTACGTGAATGACTGCGCCGTCTATCTTGTGGTTTCTGCCTTCGTTTACGCGCATTTCCACTTCGCGCTCAAGGCAGTTGGAGTTGGGCACGTACGAATACGCCGCCATAAGCTCGTTTACGTTGGAATAAAGGAAGGAGAAGGCGGGTCCGTATACGAGAGCCGTTACGTTTATGCCTTGGTCTCTGAGCGTCACAAAATTGTGTTTGAGGTTGCCCCAGCAGGCTATGCCTTCAAAGAGTACTCTGTATTTTTCTTCTCCCTTAAAGGTCGACTTGCCTTCTTTTGCAAGAGCGTCGAATTCATCGGCAAGCGCTTCAAAAGCTTCCGCCGCTTCCACGGTGCCTCTCGCCACACAGGCTATTGCCATGTGGTTGAAGATGTCGAAGCCCGAGTAAGGCGAGGGAGTATATCTTGCATAGTCGACGGCTCTGAGCCATGCTTGGCTGCTGCGCTGCGATATATCCATAACTTCCTTGAATTTGTTCTCATCCCATTTTTTGCCCGTTATTTCTTCGAGCTGTTTTATGCAGTCGTCAAACTGGGCGCGTATGTACTTTACTCTGTCATCGTCGCACTCGTACTCGTCAAGGTGCGGGATATCTATCATGATAAGAGGTATATCGAGCTCTACCGCCAGATTTTCATACCATTTTATCATGCAGTTGCATATATTGTTGCAGCAAAGAAGGAAGTCCGGCATGGGGATATTCTCCTCGGGTATTTCCTTTTGCTCCGTAT
>CAYTMY010000271.1:0-1782 GCA_964439075.1 uncultured Lachnospiraceae bacterium
AGTTGTCGTTTGAAGAAGACGACTTAAGCGGTATAAGCGCCAAGTTGGCTCTTACAGGCTGCCTCTCCTTTTGCTCTTCAGCGGGTTGTTCTGCATTGGGCGCTTCGTCGGCGTCTGTATTTTCTTCTATAATGCTTGGCTCAGAGTCGTCATTTTTATCAATGTCGATCCCGTCATCGGGTACTTCCTTTTCCTGTTCATCATCAACAGAAACGGACTCGTCGAGCAATACCGTTTCGCTTTCGGGCACGATGATGCTGTCATCCGCTAAAACCGAAAGTGACGATGAGAAGCTCATCATCAGAATAACAGCCAGCATCAAAGCTATTTTCTTCATGCCTTTTTCCTTTTTTGTTACCATAATTTCCTCCGTCATCAGATCTGGTATATGAAAACCAAAAGAGTGTTATGTTTTTTTAGTTGCCTTACTCGTCTTCCAAGGCGCTTTCTATCATCATTATCATTTCCAAAGCACTTCTGAACTGTACCGTCTTGTTTGTTTCCGCCCAATGCAGGCTGCCCTGCCATGTGGCGTTTTCTTTGCTTAGTATTTGAAGAACGAAAGTTTGTTTGTGTTCGTTCTCCTCTGCTGTTTTCTCACTTGACATTTATGCTCTCTTTTCTGAATTGCTTGATAACTATATTTTTACGATATCATTGTAAACTACGGCGGTCGCATCTACGGTCACACTAAATACAATTTGACGGTTTTTAAATTAAAATATGCGACTCTTTTAGTAAAAATATGTATTTTTATAATACTGATTTTGTTTTTATCATTACTGAAAAAGATGTTTTTATTGTGTCGTTTATATTTTATGTTATAATTCATTAAAAGATGAGTACTTTTTAACCTTACAATATTCAAATACGGGAAATATTAATGAAAAAAATATTCAGCGAGATCAAAAACAGCCGTACCATGGCAAATTTATTCGTAGTGCTTTGCGGCATTATTTTTTACCTTCTTTGCGAAAATATAGGAATCGTCGGGCAAGCCGTAGCCACTGTCTACGAAATATTCTCACCCGTTATATGGGGCTCGGTCATCGCATATATGCTTAATCCGATAGCAATGTTTGTCTATACGAAATTCTTGGGTAAAATGCAAAAGAAAAAAGTGGCGTGGTCTTTGAGCGTGGTAATTGCTTTCCTCTTCATGTTGGCAATTATAGGCGTTTTGATACTGATGGTCATTCCTCAGCTTATTTCCTCAGTAAGCATGCTCGGTAAAAACTTCGGAAATTACTATAACACTATAAAAGATTTCATAGTCGGACTCGACGCCAAAACTCCATTCATCGATTTAGACGTTGAAAAGCTGCTCGGCTCATGGAGCGATATATTAAGTAAGGTAACGGAATTGATAGATTTGAGCCTTACGGGCATTGCGAACGCCACCTACAGCGTAGGAAGCAAAATGATAAACTTCGCACTCGCGCTCGTAATGTCGGTGTACATGCTTTTTGACAAAGAAACTCTGCGCGCGGGCTTCAAGCGCCTTGCCACCTCCGTTTTGAAGGATTCCGCTTATGCTAACTTGAGGAGAATAGGCACCGACAGCAAAATATTCTTGAATTATATCGGCGGCAATCTGCTGGATTCGCTTATAGTCGGCGTGGTAAATATAATCGTGATGCTTATTCTGCGTATGCCGTATCCGCTGCTCATCACCGTGATAGTCGCGCTTACGAACCTCATTCCGACCTTCGGACCGATAATAGGAGCAGTACCCTGCCTTTTGATACTCTTGATAATAAACCCTTTGGACGCGCTGTGGTT
>CAYTMY010000272.1:0-1752 GCA_964439075.1 uncultured Lachnospiraceae bacterium
TAATGACGGCTTTATATACCTTGTTGACAGAAAAAAGGACGTAGTGATATCGGGCGGAGAAAATATCTATCCCGTGCAAATAGAGGATTTCTTGCGTAAAAACGATAAAATAAAAGACGTTGCCGTGATAGGAGTGCCGGACGACAGATTGGGCGAGATAGCGGCAGCTGTCATCGAATTGAAAAACGGTACAGAATGCAGCGAAGATGAGATAAATGATTTTTGCATGGAACTGCCTCGTTACAAACGTCCGAGAAAGATAATATTCGACGTCGTTCCCCGCAATCTTACGGGTAAAATAGAAAAACCCGTTTTGAGACAGCGCTACGGCGGAGAGATGCTCGTTGAAAAAGAGAGCATGAAATAACGGCGCAATAACAAAGTGAGAGAATAAGCAATGACAGATACGGTTATATTCGATCTTGACGGTACTTTACTAAATACTCTTGACGACCTTACCGACGCGACAAATCACGTTTTGAAACTGTATGATTACCCTTTAAGGTCAAAAGAAGAGGTAAAAAGCTATGTAGGCAACGGTTTATTTAAGCTCATTGCCAGCGCCATACCCGTGAGGATAGCCGATGAAGAATTGAATAAAGCTTACATATCCTTGAGGGAGTACTACACCGACAACTGTAAAGTAAAGACAAAGCCTTATGACGGCATTATCGAAGTGCTTGCGCAGCTGAAAATGAAGGGGTATAAAACGGCAGTCATATCCAACAAAAACGACGCTGCCGTAAAGGCACTTGTGAAGTTCTATTTCGATGATTACATAAACATAGCGGTAGGCGAGCGAGAAGGTATACGAAGGAAGCCCGCGCCCGATTCGCTAATCGAGGTAATGAAGCTTTTGGATTCTAAACGCGAAAATACAGTCTATGTGGGAGATTCGGAAGTTGATAAAGAGACTGCGGACAATGCGCATGTACGCAGCGTGCTTGTAAGTTGGGGTTTCAGAAGCTTAAAGCAGCTCGAAGCCTGCAAGCCCGATATTGTCATAAATGCGCCACATGAGCTTTTTGCTCATATACAATAATGGTTAGTATGGAATGTTACTCGTCAAAGGAGCATTATGAAAATCTGTTATGTGATGGGCGCCCTAAAAGACGACGCATATCAAATCAAGAAAAAACAAGGCGATATCATCATAGCCGCCGACGCAGGCTATGAGAATCTTAACGGTCAAAAACCCGATATTGTCGTGGGCGATTTCGATTCGCTCGGTTATGTTCCGGAAAATGAAAACGTCATACAGCATCCCGTACATAAGGACGATACCGATACAATGCTTGCCGTAAAAACAGGTTTAAATATGGGATACGAAAAGTTTGTCATACTCGGCGGACTGGGAGGCAAGCTTGACCATACTATAGCCAATATACAGACGCTTGCATATATAAACGAACATGGCGCTGCAGGATGCCTTGCGGGCACGTCTCTTTCCGCCGTGCTTTTGGAAAATGGCGACGTATCTTTCGATGAGAGTGCTATCGGCCGCATATCCGTATTTTCTTACGGCAAGGATGCCTTTGGGGTCACTTTGGAGGGGCTTGAATACCCTCTTGCAGACGCGCGTCTTACAGATTGCTTCCCTCTGGGTGTAAGCAATGCTTTTACAGGACTCAAGTCAAGAGTATCGGTATCAAACGGACGTCTCTTGGTGATTTGGGAAGGTCCTATTGACAAATCCGATTTTTTGTGCAATTATTGATTTATTTCTAATCAACAATTGACTTCCATCAATGT
>CAYTMY010000273.1:0-1751 GCA_964439075.1 uncultured Lachnospiraceae bacterium
GAACGGAAGGTCTGTACGGAATTGTCTCTCGCTACCGAACGCGATATGACGTTTGCTCCCGAATTTTCTCCGTTCAAATCCACGGTGAAATCCGTCTCGGCGTGTTGGTCCTTGTGGGTCATTATCTTTTCATGCACCACGATAGTCGCGTTTTTTGCCGCCGTAGCTGTGGTGAGCCGCTTTGTGGAGTCGATACCGCCTATCTGAGTCGTTTCCATTTCCATATACGCACCCTCTTCAAGGTAAATAACCGTGGTGGGGTTCATATTGCGTTCTCCGCAGCCGCTCCCCTCGCCGTAGTGCTTTTCAATATATTTCACCCTGGCGTTTGGCGCTACGTGAAAAGTGTGTATACCGTCGTGGCGAGACTCTTCTCCGCCGCAGTTGTTGATACCGCAGCCCGCTATTATCGTCACATCGGCGTTTTTGCCGATATAAAAGTCATTGTAAACAAGGTCGGAAAAGCCTGTGGCGTTTACTATAACGGGAATATGCACCGACTCGCCCTTTGTGTTTTCCGCTACGATTATATCTATGCCCGGCTTATCGGTTTTTGAAACTATATTCACGTTGGCTGTGGTGGCTCTTGCTGCAAGCTCTCCGTTTGCGCGTATGTTGTAAGCTCCCTCGGGTGCGCCCTCCATGTCGGCTATGGTTTTAAGAAGTTCTTTTTCCGTGTTATCCATCAGCTCACCCCCTTCATTTTGTCCGTGAGAACAGCACACGGCTGTTGTGAAGTATTCAGCAGTGCGGGAAGTATTTCCTCCCTTGTGCCGTCCGCCGTTATCTCTCCGTCCGCTATTACGAGTATTTTGTCGGTTATATCGAGTATGCGCTCCTGATGCGATATAATGATAATGGTGCCGCCCAAACGCTCGCGCATGTTTTCAAATACATTTATGAGATTTGTGAAGCTCCACAGGTCGATACCCGCTTCGGGCTCGTCGAAAATGGAGACCTTTGTGCCGCGCGCAAGCACCGTGGCTATCTCGATGCGCTTGAGTTCTCCTCCCGAAAGTGAAGCATTTACCTCTCTGTCGATATAGTCGCGCGCGCAAAGACCCACAAGGGAGAGGTATTCGCAGGCGTCGTGCGCGCTCATTGGCTGTCCCGACGCCAAGCGTATGAGGTCGTGCACGGTAATCCCTTTAAAGCGCACGGGCTGCTGAAATGCAAAGCTGATGCCGTGGCGTGCTCTGCCTGTGATATCGAGAGATGTAACATCCTCTCCGTCGAGAAGTATACTGCCCGAAGACGGCGCGTTTATCCCCGCTATTACCTTGGCTAAGGTCGATTTTCCTCCGCCGTTCGGTCCCGTTATGGCAATAAAGCCTTCGTCGGTCGTAAAGGATATATCTTTGAGTATTTCTATTTCGCCGCCTCCCGACTCGTTATCGGCGGCAAAGGAAATGTTGCGTAGTTCTAACATATTTTTACTCCCTGTATGGTTATGTTCGTTATTATGTGCAATACTTTGTCGTTGTTAATCATTTTAGCACAAAAACACACTTATTAAAATACAGTTTTGAATATTTTGTTCGGAGGGGGGTAATTGCAAAAGGTTTTTTCATTTTAAAGTGGGTTTTTGATTTATGAGTTAGAATGGTTTTGGGGGCGATGCTATTTGTTTTTTGTACTGACGTACGGATTTGTGTTTAAGGAGGTTTGTGCATATACCTTTGTTTACAAAAGTATGTGTATGAACCTTCTTATTGATTCTTTACTAAAGTCAGTGATTTTTTCACTTTCTC
>CAYTMY010000274.1:0-1742 GCA_964439075.1 uncultured Lachnospiraceae bacterium
CATGAACATTGTATTTCACCGTTCACATAGTGATAGATAAGACCCCTTGCCGCATATTGAGCCCCTATATATTGCATGTGCAATATATTATTTTTATCGTTTGTTTTCAATAATTTACCGGCAGATTTGTAAAAATCTTCTATACCGGGCGTAATATCAGTGAAGCTTTGCGAAAAATACTGAGTATAGAAGCGAAACGCGTTTTTATCGGCTAAATAATACTTTACACACATCAAAGAATATGCAAAATAAATATAAATATAGTTCGCTTCCGTATCGAGAGCGAAAGCCTTTTCAAAAAAAATATTAGCCTGTTCCTTTGAATATTTACCGAATATTTTGCCGCCTAATTGGGTTTTAGTGCCAAAATGATATGTTATAAGAGGTTTTGTTATATTACATTCTTTTGCTATCGCATCAAAGGATGTTTCGTCAAAACCGTCACGGTAATACATACGTTGCGCTGTATCTATGATAAGTTTTTTTCGGGTATATTTTTTTTCTCCGTCAATAATCTCTTTATTCATTGTTTTATTATACCATAGCGTCTTATATTTAAATAATATTTTACATGTAAAGTTTTTCTTGACAAACCGCACGTCGGAATGTATAATTTTTACATGTAAAGGATGAATATTTAATATTCAAATCAAAACAAGGAGGCGCACATGTATTCTCAGGAATATAACGAAAGGGTAAAGCTGTTTAAAGACGCTATCAGCTTTAACAAACCGAAACGTATCCCCAATATATCCAATTTTTTTACATGGAAAATATGCGATTCGGAATTTACATTTAAGGAAGCTTTGTACGACTACAAAAAAATGGAAAAACTCACTGTGGATTTTCATAAAAGGTATGATTTCGACGCTTATATGGATCTGGGTACGCGCAATCCTATGGCGGTCACAGATGTTCTCGGCAGCAGCTGCTATTCCTTTGACGAGGCAACCGACAGTATATGTGTGACCGATAAAGTCTTTATGTCAGCTGATGAGTATGAAATATTTGCGGAGAACCCCAATGCTTTTATGCGCAAGATGTTTGAACGCAAATATCCGCATATTTCGGCAAAGGAGCTTTCGGATTCGATAAGCAACTTTCTTACGTTTGGTCAGTATTCAATGAAAATAACCAAAAAGTTTTCCGAAGAACTTTCCCGTCCTGCGGTATTCGATATGAGAGGAGCGATACTTATGCCCTACGAATTTTTCAACAGTGTGGGACGAGGTATTAAGGAACTTGCTTTGGATGTGCGTAGACATCCCGAAGTATTGATAAGCGCTTTGGACGCTTATTACAGCACATTTACAAAACCGGCTGTAACGGCTATGCTGGAAAAAGACTCCAGTATGTATGTCACAGACTGCTATACGGCTCTGTTGGGCTACGGAATGCTGAACCCCAAGCAATTCGAACGCGTTTACTGGCCCCACTTAAAACAATATATTGATACTGTGGTTAAAGCCGATAAAACCATTTACATTTTCTGTGAAAGTACTATGGATCGTTTGAGTGATTTCTTTGCCGATGTACCGAGAGGGCATATAATTCTTCACATGGAGCTTGATTCTCTCTATGATGTGCGGAAAAAATGTCCGAAGGCGTGTCTTGCGGGCGGTATGACAACAGACTTGCTTGGATATAAGACAAGCAGTGAATGTGTCGATGAGGCGAAGCGCCTTATAGATACCCTTGGCGAAGGATTCGGACGTGACCACCATATCGTACTGGGAATGGAT
>CAYTMY010000275.1:0-1046 GCA_964439075.1 uncultured Lachnospiraceae bacterium
TTTCGGGACCCGCAATACTGCCCGTGGCGCTCAGAATGGTGTACGACGTGTACGAGGCTGTTAAAATACCCATTATGGGTATGGGCGGCATAACGACGGCGGAGGATGTGATAGAGATGATGCTGGCGGGCGCCTCTTGCGTACAGGTGGGCGCGGCAAATCTCAAAGACCCGTACGCTTGCAAGAAGATAATCGAAGAACTGCCTGTGCTTTGCGAAACGCTCGGTATAGAAGATATACAAACCGTAACAGGAGGTGCTCACTGATGGCGAAGGACGTAATAATAGCGTGTGATTTTCCCGATAAAGAGAGGACACTGAGCTTTCTGGACAATTTCAAGGGCAAAAAGCCTTATGTGAAAATAGGTATGGAGCTGTTTTATTCCGAGGGCGCCGATATGCTAAAGCGGATAAAAGACAGAGGACACGAGATATTTCTCGATTTGAAGCTCTATGATATACCCAACACCGTAAAAAGCGCCATGAAGGTGCTTTCGGGTTTGCAGGCGGATATGGTGAACCTGCATACGGCGGGCGGCAGCGAGATGATGAAGGCTGCTCTCGAGGGTTTGAGCGGGGAGGGCAAAAAGCGGCCTCTGCTTATAGGCGTAACTATCCTTACCTCCGCCGACGAGAACACTCTTCACAATGAAATGCTTATTTCCGAGAGTATGGAAAATACGGTGATGAGCTATGCGAAAAACGCTATGAAAAGCGGTCTTGACGGAGTAGTGTGTTCGGCTCTTGAAGCAGAAAAGGTAAAGCAGGCTTGTTCGCGCGACTTTCTTACCGTAACGCCCGGAATACGCTTTGCCGACGGTGAGACGGGGGACCAGAAACGTGTGGTAACGCCCGAAAGGGCAGCGAAAATAGGCTCCGATTATATCGTTGTGGGGCGGCCGATAACGAAAAGCGAAGACCCCGCGGCAGCATACGAAAGATGTTTACAGGAATTTTTATCATAAAAAGGAGAGTATTATGAAGGAAAGGATCGCAGAGCTGTTGCTTTCTATAGAAGCTGTCTTTTTACGTCCCGACGACCCCTTT
>CAYTMY010000275.1:1056-1719 GCA_964439075.1 uncultured Lachnospiraceae bacterium
AGCGGGATAAAAAGCCCTATCTATTGTGACAACCGCCTTACGCTTACCGCTCCGCTTGTGCGCGACGAAATCGAAAACGCCCTTTGCGGTGTGATAAGAGAAAATTACCCCGATTGCGAGGTCCTTATGGGCACAAGTACGGCGGGCATACCGCACGCCGCAATATGCGGTCATATCATGGGTCTTCCCATGGGTTACGTTCGTTCGGGCGCAAAGGATCACGGCAGGCACAATCAAATCGAAGGCAGGCTTGAAGCGGGGCAGAGGGTCGTCGTGATAGAAGACCTTATTTCCACGGGCGGCAGCGTGCTTGAGGTGGTAGAAGTACTGCGCGAGGCGGGAGCGAAGGTGCTGGGCATAGCGAGTATTTTTACATACGGCATGAAAAAGGGGAAAGAAGCTTTTGAAAAAGCGGGCGTGAAAAACATAAGCCTCTGCGACTTCGACGCGATAGCCGATGTAGCCGCGCAGAAGGATATAATAAAGCAGGAGGATATAGTCCGTCTTATGGCATTCAGGGACGACCCCTCCGACGAAGGGTGGATAAAAAAATGAGACACCTAATGGATATAGTCGACCTTTCCGTAGATGAGATAGACGAGCTTATAGCGACGGCTGAGGATATAATGGATGACAGGGCAAAATACCGCGAGGTATGCAGGT
>CAYTMY010000276.1:0-1715 GCA_964439075.1 uncultured Lachnospiraceae bacterium
ATTGAGAAAATAAAGAATGCGGTGCAATTAGCTAAATAATATAATGAATGTTAAAATCTCGCTGTTTTTTGTACGCTCACCCATTTTTCGGTAGTGAATTTATCCACTACCCATTGATAATTGAAGCGTCCCACGCCCGAATGCTTCTCTCCGCCGAACATTACCTGAGGTTCGTCGTTTATCGACTGGTCGTTTACGTGCGTCATGCCCGAATCTATCCTGCGCGCCACTTCCATGCCGTGGTACAGGTTCTCGGTAAATACGCTGCCGCTCAGTCCGTACTCGGTGTCGTTGGCTGCTGCTATGCCCTCTTCTTCGTCCTTCACCTTTATAAGGCAGCATACGGGACCGAACACCTCGTTTTTACAAGCGGGCATGTCGTTGGTGCAGTCGGTAAATATCCACGGATAAATGAGGTTGCCCTCTGTTTTGCCCTTGAGAGCGACTGTTGCTCCCGCCTTTATCGTATCGGCAACAAAACCTTCTATGCTTGCCACCTGGTCCTTATTGATTATCGGACCGATAAAGACCTCCTTATCCTTAGGGTCGCCCACCTTTACTCCCTTTACTGCCTCAACGAACGCCGAGGCAAACGCTTCGTACAAAGGCTCTTCGATGATTATTCTGTTGAGCGCCATACAGACCTGTCCTTGGTGGAAGAAGCTTCCGAATACAGCCGCGCCTACGTCTTTAAGCACAAGCATCACGTTGTTGCCGCCGAGCTCAAGCGATACGTCCTTTATCTGCTCGCCCGCATTTTTACCTATGCGCTGCCCCACAGCCGTGGAACCCGTAAAGGAAATGAGCTCGGGAGTGGGGTGCTGCACAAAATAGTCGCCTATTTCGCTGCCCTTGCCGGCTACCGCGTTGAATACTCCCTTGGGGAAGCCCGCCTCTTCAAAAAATTCCGCGATGAGAAACGCCGTTGCGGGCGTGTCGGAGGAAGGTTTTAATACTACGGTGTTGCCCGTGGCTATAGCGGGTACCACGGAACGCATTGCCAAAACGAGCGGCACGTTCCACGGAGCTATCACGCCTATTACTCCCTTGGGGGATTTGAAGATGTAGTTGTCCTTGCCGGGTATGTCGGAGGCAAGTATTTTGCCGCTCATCATGTAAGGGTACGCCATGGCCTGCTTTGTTATGGTGATACATGTGGATATCTCGAAGCCGACTTTGGGCGCTGTGGAACCGCCTTCTTCTATGAGTACGCTTTCGATATCGGGCGCTTTCTTTGCGATGACCGCCGCAAGTTTTTCAAGAAGGGCGATCTTCTCGGAAGGCAAAGTCTGCGCCCACGATTTTTGCGCCGCCTTTGCTGCCGCGTACGCATCGTCGATGTCCTTTTGGCTTGCCGCCTTGTAGCTGTAGATGAGCTCACCCGTCATCGGGTTTATGTTGTCCATCGTTTTATCGCTTGTGCCTTCGCGCCACTGTCCGTCGATGTACTGCTTGTCGTACTTTTTCATACTTATACTCCTTTTCCGAATTGCTCGATTTTCGGTCGCACGGCAATTCTACTACCATATTTATATAGTATCATGTCGAAAGAAGGATTTCAAATAAAACCTCTTGAACAAATCCCTTGACCTTAATGCCCTTAACGCCCTTTCTCGAATACGAACCGACCCTGTTCGGATTCGAAGAGGAGGAAGAGGCAGGGCGCTCAAGAAGTCACCGCTTCGCGGTGGCTTCGCCTATAGCCCCGCCTCTTC
>CAYTMY010000277.1:0-1705 GCA_964439075.1 uncultured Lachnospiraceae bacterium
TTCAGCTTTGCGTAAGCACCCATATTTATCGTTTGTTTCCCGAATACGACGAAGGTGCGCTCTCTAAACTGCGTTCTTTGCTTGTCTGTGCGGATTCTCTTTATATTTCGGCATCCAAGGTCAATTTAAGCGAATATATCGTACTCGGCAAAGGCGAAGAACACAGCGGAGGACGTAAAAAGAAAAACATACTTGCTGACGCTTTTGAATCGCTTATAGGAGCAGTATATCTTGACGGAGGATTCGATGCGGCGGATAGATTCATAGTTAAAAACCATCATGAAGTTATCGAAAAAGCCCTTGCGGGGAATCTTACCTACGATTTCAAGACGACGTTGCAGGAATATGTACAGTCTCACAATATGGGTCATCTTGAGTACAGACTACTTGAAACCAAGGGTCCCGAGCATGACAGGACTTTTATCTCTTGCGTTGTTATAGATAAAAAGACTTATGGTAATGCCAGCGGTCACAACAGGAAAGAATCCGAACAAAATGCGGCACAAAACGCTCTTATTGAGCTAAATTATTTTGGTTAGGTAAAAAATGATACTGAAAAAACTCGAAATATACGGGTTTAAATCCTTCGGCAAAAAGACCGAGATCGATTTCAGCAGTAAAGTCACGGGAATCGTAGGTCCGAACGGAAGCGGCAAAAGCAACATAACCGACGCCATTAGATGGGTGATGGGCGAGCAGCGTGTGAAACCTTTGCGTGGCTCAAAAATGGAGGATATTATCTTCTCGGGCACCAATGAAAAGAAAGCTCTCGGCTATGCGCAGGTTATAATGACGCTTGATAATTCAAGCGGTATTTTTGCGTACGATTATGACGAAATAACAGTGATGAGAAGACTGTTTCGTTCGGGAGAAAGCGAGTATTATATAAATAAATCGCAATGCAGGCTTAGAGATGTGCAAGCGCTGTTTATGGACACGGGTCTCGGCAAAGAGGGTTATTCGATTGTCAGTCAGGGTCAAATAGAATCGATCGTGGTCAATTCGCCGTCGGAACGAAAGCTCTTAATAGAAGAAGCCGCAGGAATAGTCAAATACAAAACACGCAAGGCTGAAGCGGAAAGAAAGCTGGAACGGGCACAGAATAATTTATACCGAATCACCGATATACTGTCGGAGCTTGAAGGCAGACTGCCTTCTTTGAAACGTCAGTCGGAAAAAGCCGCCAAATTTGTAGAGCTGAAAAATGAGCTTAAAGACATTGAGCTCGGTATTTTTGTGCACAGAATGGATATCCTTAACGAACGTGCGGCAAAAGCTTATGAGGATAAAGCCGCAATTGAGCAAAGTCTTGCCGAGCTGAATTCACAAATCGAAAACAGCGACCAAACATACAGGCTGCTGCAAAATAAAATAGGAACTTATGACGAACAGATAAAAAGCGTAAATGACCGTATCCATTCGCTCATGAGCGAATATGAGAATGCCAAGCTGAATTTACAGATAGCTAAGACAAAAATCGAAACGTACAGACAGAATCTCGATGCGTCCGACGAAGAGGGCAGCGAGTATGACGATACGGCAAGCGAACTGAAAGCCGAGCAGTCGAAATTGGAAGAAAGCCTTGCTCAAAACCGAGAAATGCTTCGCGAAAAGAGCGAACAGTCGGAATCTTTCCGTCAAAAGGTACAGAGCACTTTAGACGATATAAATATTGCACAGAGCAAACTGAATATACTATATGGAT
>CAYTMY010000278.1:0-1690 GCA_964439075.1 uncultured Lachnospiraceae bacterium
AAATAAAAAAGAACTTAGTAAAATAAGTTCTTTTTATTGTATTCCATACCACTTCCTCTATGCCGGCAAAACCATATCGCTTTGTGTAATTATTTGGAATTATACCACTAATTTCAGTAACTGTGAAGAAATCATACTCTATTTCTTTTCATACTGACTATATATATTTCCCTTTTCTGTCTCCAATTGGCAAAAATGAGCAAATTCGCTTGATACAATGTTTGTCCGCTCAAAATAAAAAGATCCGCCGAGTTACTCGGCGGATCCCGCAAGCCAAATATGAAAGCCTACATAAGTCCGCTAATTGAGGCAGCTAAAGGCACCCATAATGCGCATAACAAGGCAAGGAACACTTGCACCAAAGCCGATATTTTCGGCAGATCGCTCATTGTGTAATACCCGTGAGCGTAGGTAATTGCCGGAACGGTGTCAAATGGGAATATAATACAGTTGCCGGAGCAAAGACCGAGAGGCATTACAAAGAGCACAGGCGCAACGCCAAGCGTACCCGCCAATGTGATGAGAGGCGATGTCAGCAGGTTGATGATAGCAGGCGCCGAAGGTATGATAACCATAAGCAGGAATATGATCAGCGATACCACAAAGACGAGAATGAATGCGCTCGCATCCAGAGATTTCGGGAAAATAAGGTTGCACAACCACACCGTCACCCCATTTGCAACGAGTTTTTTACCCATCATAACCATGGTTGAAATAACTATGTAAGGAGTCCATGTGATGCTGGACATATACTCCTTAAAGGTAAGTATCTCAAACTTGGGTATAAACATGAGAACACATCCGAGTGTTGCAACAAGAGTAATATCGAACACAGGGAACCACGAGCTCAATATCCAGAAGGTAAACATTAAGAATATAAGTATTAGTACGTATTTTTCCTTTGCTTCCATCTTTTTGGGAATTGATTCGCAAAGCTTATCGTTGTACTTTGTCATCAGAGCTTTATCAAGTTCGGGCATCTTGAATACCTTGCACAGCAAAAACCATGTGAAAGGTACGCTTAAATATGTAAGAGGAATACCAAACAGCATCCACTGTACAAATGTGACTCTTATTCCCGTATAGGTCTGCAAAAGGTCGATAGTGTTAAGGTTCAAAGACGAACCCGCCGGCGTAGCCATTCCTCCTAAGGTAGCGGCGATAGCAAGCCCTATCATGAAACATTTTCCCGCCGCTTTTCGGTCTTCGTCATTCGGAAAGACTTTTAAGAAATCTATTGCGATAATGCAGAAGATCGCGGCAGTGGCAACGTTCGATATAAACGCCGACAAGGTAGCGGCGGTAAGCATAAATGCCAGCAGCATCGACTTAACGCTTTTGCCGAACAACTTAAACATTTTATTCAGAAGTCGGTTGGAAAGAGGCATTTTAGTAACTGCCTTCGATAAAGCAAACGATACAATAACGAAGAAGGACGTGGTGTTCGTAAATCCCGAAAGTGAATCTGCGAATGAATTTGTGCCTTTGAACAAAAACATAAGGCAAATACCGAGAAAACAGGTGATCGCGGTAGGCAACGTCTCCGTAAGTAGCAAAGACATCATTATCAACAGAACACCCAAGGTTCTCAAACCGATTATGTTTGCCTCACCAGTATCGGCTTTTACCATTCCGATAGCTTCGGGCGGCACAACAAAAATGAGAACAAAAAACAATGCAGCAAATACAA
>CAYTMY010000279.1:0-640 GCA_964439075.1 uncultured Lachnospiraceae bacterium
ACAGCGTGAGGATGGTATTTCGCTTGAAAAAAAGGCTGCGGAATTTATCGATGAACAAAACGGCGTTGCAGACGCCAAAGAAGCCCTTGACGGCGCAAATGACATTATAGCAGAAGATATATCGGACGACGCGGACATAAGAAAGCTGCTGCGACAGCTCATCACCACCAAAGGGAAAATAAAGAGCGTTGCCGCAAGCGAAGAGGACAGCGTTTACGCTACGTATTATGATTTTACCGAGGATATAAAAAAACTGCCCGCTTATAAAGTACTGGCGCTCAACAGAGGTGAAAAGGAAGGTTTTTTGAAGGTCGATATCATTGCGGACGAACAGGCCGCTTTATCGCTTATATATGACAAAACCGTAAAAGGTAACAGCGAGCTTTCCGCGTTTGTAAAAGCAGCCGCACAGGACAGCTACGAAAGATTGATATTCCCGTCCGTAGAGAGGGAAATACGTTCGCTTCTCACCCAGACCGCCGACGAGCAGGCAATAAAGACGTTTTGCTTGAATTTAAAGCCCATGCTTATGCAGGCTCCCGTCAAAAACAAGATAACGCTTGGTTTTGACCCCGCATTCCGAACAGGCTGCAAGCTCGCTGTAGTGGATATTACGGGCAAAGTGCTCGATACCGCCGTG
>CAYTMY010000279.1:650-1682 GCA_964439075.1 uncultured Lachnospiraceae bacterium
CGCACAATAAAACAGAAGAAGCGGCAAAGAAGCTGAGGGAACTTATAACAAAATACGCTATTGACGTCATATCGATAGGCAACGGCACGGCTTCGCGCGAAAGCGAAATGTTTGTTGCGGAAACCATAAAAGGCACTAATGTCAAATATACAATAGTGAACGAAGCTGGAGCCAGCGTCTATTCGGCTTCCAAACTTGCGGCTGCCGAATTTCCGGACTATGACGTTTCGCTGAGAAGCGCCGTATCAATAGCACGAAGGCTGCAAGACCCCTTGGCGGAGCTTGTAAAGATAGATCCGAAAAGCATAGGCGTAGGGCAGTATCAGCACGATATGCCGCCCGCACAGCTCAATGACGCTTTGGAAGGGGTCGTAGAGGACTGTGTAAACAGCGTGGGAGCCGACGTCAACACGGCAAGCGCTTCGCTGCTTTCTCATATATCGGGCATAAATGCGGCAATCGCCAAAAATATAGTAGCGTACAGAGAAGAAAACGGCGTATTTACTTCGCGCTCACAGCTGAAAAAAGTACCGAAGCTCGGTGAAAAATCATTTGTGCAGTGCGCGGGATTTTTGAGAGTGCCCGAAAGTAAAAATGTTCTCGACCATACGGGCGTTCACCCCGAGTCGTATAAAGCTACCGAGAAAATGCTTTCGCTTTGCGGTTACACCATGCAGGATGTGAAGGAAGGGAACATCTTGAAGCTTGCCAGCAAAATAGCGCAGATAGGAAACGAAAAGATTGCCGAAGAATGCGGCGCGGGCATGCCGACCTTAAAGGACATCATCCGTGAATTGCTAAAGCCGGGTCGCGACCCCCGCGACGAGCTTGAAGCTCCGATGCTGAGAAGCGATGTAATGAGCATGGAGGATCTCACCGAGGGAATGTGCCTTACGGGTACCGTGCGCAACGTGGTGGATTTCGGAGCCTTTGTAGATATCGGAGTTCATCAGGACGGACTTGTGCACATCTCGCAAATGAGTGATAAATTCATAAAGCACCCCTCGGAGGTGGTTACCGCGGGGGATATAG
>CAYTMY010000280.1:0-1662 GCA_964439075.1 uncultured Lachnospiraceae bacterium
CCCGAAGAAACTTCGCGGCGAAATGGTAGCCGATATGGTGAAGCAGACAAAAGCGGACGGAGTAATATATATACTCACAAAGTTCTGTGACCCCGAAGAATTTGACTACGTACCCATGAAAAAACTCTTCGACAAAGAGGGCATAAAGTGCGTGCAGATAGAGATAGACCAGCAGATGACAAGTTTCGAGCAGGCGAAAACAGCCATCGAGACCTTCTGCGACATTATATAAGCCGCACATAAACAGCTTGATCCGCCTTGATAATACAAAGAAAAAACGACGCTTATCTTCCTCAAGAAGCGTCGTTTTTTCGTAAGGAGTTATATCAACAATGCAGAAATTGATATTGATGATTATGTGCGCAAAGTACCTGTTTTATTCGAATACCGCGTTGTTTCTTATTTTTTTCAGGGTCTGCATAAAGGCTGCGAGCTCTTCGTTGGATATGCCCTTCAAGCTTGCCTCGTCGGTTTGCTCGAATATCGTCTTCAGCTCGGCGTAAGCCTCTTTTCCCTTTGGCGTCATGTAGATGAGAGTCTTTCGCTTGTCGGAGATATCCCTCACGCTTTTTATAAGACCTTTTTCCTCCATGCGCGAGAGTATTCCCGTTGCGGTGGATTTGTCGATAGCGCAGCCGCGCGATATGTCCATACGGCTACAGCCGTCATGGTCGTTTAAATAGTCGAGCGTTTTCGGCTGCCCCGGGCTGAGCCCCAGCATTAAAGCGCGTTTGAGTATTTCCTTTACTATCATGCTGTTCGTTATCATGAGCGAGTAATGCAGAGTATCGTCGATCATAGAGCACCTTCAAATACATGTTTGCATACATACTATTGGCATGCAAACTGTTTGTATGCCAACATTATACTTATTTTGTTGATATTGTCAAGAGGTGGGAGGTATTTTTTTGGGGAGCGATGCTTTTGTTTTTTGTACTGACGTACGGATTTGTTTTTAAGAAGGTTAGTGCATATACTTTTGTTAACAGTATTGGTATGAACCTTCTTTTTTATTTTTTAATAAAGTTCAGAGACTTTTTCACTTTCTCAGCGATGAGAAAACGAAGCGTGCGGTGCATAAGTTCGTCTAGCTAAAAATCAAAAGGCGATTTTTAGAGTCTCAGTTAGCGGTGCATAAGTTCGTCTAGCTAAAAATCACAAAGCGATTTTTAGAGTCTCACTTAGCTTTGCATAACTTCGTCTAGCTGAAAATAAAGTTCCATTTTCAGAGTCTCAGTTAAAAACAATTCGGTGCTCCAAGCGCCGCACGGGCGCAAGCGCGATATATGGGAATTGAACACAATCATGCCGGTACGGGCGTTTCGTCGGAAGAGGCAGGGCTATAGGCGAAGCCACCGCGAAGCGGTGACTCCTTGAGCGCCCCACCTCTTCCTCCTCTTCGAATCCGAACCGACCCTGTTCGGATTCGAGAAAGGGCGTTAAGGTCAAGGGATTTTTTTTGTTCATGAGGACAGGTCTTGAAGTAAAAATGCATCTAAACTTCATTTTTATGCTTCTGACCTGTCCTCTTTGTATCAAGACCTGTCCTTATGGAACGAAAAGCTTGCGTATTTTTTATAAGTAAGGACAGGTCTTAACCGTAAAAATACAAAAGTTTTCTTCAAGGGGACAGGTCTCACCCGCAAAAACGCAAAAATTCGT
>CAYTMY010000281.1:0-1646 GCA_964439075.1 uncultured Lachnospiraceae bacterium
AATCAGAGACCTTTGGTAAAGCTCGGAGAAATGGTAAAAGAGGGCGACGTCATTGCGGACGGTCCCTCCACCGACGGCGGCGATATGGCTCTCGGAAAGAACGTGCTGATAGGCTTCATGACATGGGAAGGCTACAACTACGAGGACGCCATACTTTTGAGTGAGCGTCTCGTAAAGGACGACGTATACACCTCCATACATATAGAGGAGTACGAGGCGGAAGCCCGTGAAACGAAGCTCGGTCCCGAAGAAATAACAAGAGAAATACCCAATATCGGCAACGAGGCGGTAAAGAATCTCGATTCGCACGGCATAGTGCGCATAGGCGCCGAGGTGACAAGCGACGATATCCTTGTCGGAAAGGTCACCCCCAAGGGAGAAACGGACCTTTCTGCGGAGGAAAGACTTCTGCGAGCTATCTTCGGTGAAAAGGCGCGCGAGGTGCGCGACACCTCCCTTAAAGTTCCTCACGGCTCCACAGGAATAGTGGTGGACGTAAAGGAATATACGCGTGAAAACGGCGATGAGCTCAAGCCCGGCGTAAACAAACTCGTAAGAGTTTACGTTGCGGTAAAGAGAAAAATTTCCGTCGGAGATAAAATGGCGGGACGCCACGGTAATAAGGGCGTAATAAGCAGAATACTGCCCGTTGAGGATATGCCTTATCTGCCCGACGGCACACCGCTGGATATAGTGCTTTCCCCCATGGGCGTTCCTTCGAGAATGAACATCGGTCAGGTTTTGGAGGTGCATCTCGGACTCGCCTGCAAGGCGCTGGGCTGGAGAATAGCCACTCCCGTATTTGACGGAGCTACCGAGGGAGATATTGTGGAATGTCTCGAAAAGGCAGGTTTCAATGCAAACGGAAAGGTACAGCTGCGCGACGGCAGAAGCGGAGAGGAATTCACTAACCCGATAACCGTCGGATATATGTATATGTTAAAGCTGCATCACCTTGTCGACGATAAGATGCACTCTCGTTCGACAGGACCTTATTCACTCGTAACGCAGCAGCCTTTGGGCGGAAAAGCCCAGTTCGGCGGACAGCGTTTCGGTGAAATGGAAGTGTGGGCACTCGAGGCTTACGGTGCGGCTAATGTTTTACAGGAAATACTTACCGTAAAGAGCGACGACGTTGTGGGAAGAGTAAAGGCGTATGAAGCCATTGTAAAGGGAGAAAATATCCCGCGCCCGAGCATACCGGAGTCCTTCAAGGTTCTTATAAAGGAATTCCAAAGCTTGTGTCTCGATATAAAAGTGCTTGACCAGAACGACGAGGAAATAGAATTAAGCGACGATTACGATATCACCTCCCCCGACTTACTCAGGATCAAGGCTATCGACGAAGAGACAGTCTCGTACGATTTCGACGACGATGACGATGATGACGATGATGACGACGAAGATTTTGACGATGACGATGAATTCGATGATGACGACGACGATGAGGACGATGACGATGACGATGAGGACGAAGACGAAGAGTTTGATGAGGACGACGACAAAAGCGGTCTCTTTGACGCAGAGGATAATGACGACGAAGACTTCTGATAAAAAGCGAATAATTTTAATGAAGAGACCCACACAAACGATAAAATAAGGGAGGAATTTCCTTGAATCAGTTAAATGATTTTAAAGCAATACGA
>CAYTMY010000282.1:0-1616 GCA_964439075.1 uncultured Lachnospiraceae bacterium
TTCAAGCACCTGTACCTCGTTGCGCCTGTCGCGCACTTCCTTATCGAGGTCGCGCTTCATGTTATATATCTCGTCTTTGGCTTCGAGAATACGTTCTTTTTTGATTTTTTCACTTTCCTTAACCGCGTCATCAACTATCTGCGCAGCGGTGGTCTGTGCGTTTGCTATTTTGCCGCTGCTTATTTTCTTGCTCACGGCAACGCCCGCAAAGACTCCCACAACAAGCGCGACTGCGATGAGCGCGTATGCTAATAAAGTCATATTTCCTCCTCATATTCAATTGTCAATTAACACTTATCAAAGATATTTTATATTACCATATAAATCAAATAACAGATAAAACATTCGAACTGTTCTTTAGTAGTATACCATAAATTCCGCCGTTTCAAAGTATTAATTGAAAAACCGAATACAAAACAATTTCGAAGGAGAAAATACATGCGGTTTTGCGCTATACCGAAAAAGAATGTTTTATCATCTCCCAACATGCCCGTCGGGAGTAAATTTTGCGCTTTTTATTGCTATTTTTTACTGTGAAAAGTATAATAGAGGTTAACTTTACAATGAGGTGAACATGCTTAAACAACTTATGGCCGATAAGGCTAAGGAAAAAACATTAAAACATAACGAATACATTTTACCGCTCGTTCCCACGAACGCTTTAATAATGGGACCCTACGTAACGGCGTCTATGGATATGTTCAAAGGCAAGATACTCAACGCCGTAACCGGAGCCACGAGAACCACGCGTCTTGTCGTATTTGCCGACAGGATAACCCAAAAAGAGGAGCCCTTGCTTTCCGATCTGAGAAGTATCGGAACGCTTTGCGACGTTACGGATATAATGCGCCTGACTCGCGAAACCACAAGAGTGAACGCCGAAGGAAAAAACAGGGTAATCATAAAGGATATCATCGCCAGAGAACCTTACCTTATGGCAAAAATAGAACTGCTCGACAACTCGGAACGCATATACTCTCTTGAAGAGAAGGCTCTCTATTCCATTCTCAAGGACAAATTCGCCGCACTCATCGCCCTTTCGGGAAGAGCGGATGAAAAGCTTTTGGAACAGGCGGAGCTGAAGCAACCCGACGACGGATGCGACTATATACTTGCGAATTCCCCCGTCACAAGCGACGAGTTTTATTCCATACTCGAATGCCTCGATACAAAGGAGAGGATAAAACAGCTCATAGAGCATCTCGATATGGCTCTCAGAACGGCAAACCTCGAAATAGAGATAGAGACAAAGGTAGCCACCAACTTTGCGGAAGAGCAAAAGACCAGGTATCTGCGCGAAAAAAAGGAAGCCGGTTGGCTTCCTTTTTTTCCGGATTCGGTCACTTGGCGCACCGACGACGACGCCATGCTCGACGATTACCGCAAGCGCATTGAACAGCTGCCTGTCGACGAAGAATACAAAGTGCGCCTGATGAAAGAGATGGACCGCTTTGAAACCACGCCCATAGGCTCTCAGGAGTCCAGCGTCATACAGTCGTATTTCGACTGCGTGCTTGACCTGCCGTGGAACGACGACACGAAGCCCGATTTTAACATAAAGGAAGCCGCCGGCATACTCGATGAGGACCACTACGGTCTTGAAAAGGTAAAGGAGC
>CAYTMY010000283.1:0-1205 GCA_964439075.1 uncultured Lachnospiraceae bacterium
CGCCATATAATTCTGCCTTTTGTGGGATCGTAAGCAGATATTTCCATGGTGACCTTATCTCCGGGCAGTATCTTGATGTAGTTCATTCTTAATTTACCTGAGATATGTGCGAGCACTTCGTACCCGTTGTCGAGTTTGACTTTAAATGTAGTGTTGGGCAAGGCTTCTCTGACAATGCCTTCTACTTCAAAATAATCACTTTTACTCAATAATCAACATCCCCCTGTTTTTTCAATGATACTTCATTCAAATATACCTTAAGCTCTCTTTGTATCAGAGCGTTATCCGGCAAGTTTCCCGATAAAAGTATTTTTTCGACCGCATCGGAACGGTATTGCAAAACTCGCACATGCTTCGGATTTTTTCTTTTCGGTCTTGCTGCCGACCTGCTTTTACCGTCGGCGGCATAGATAAAACCTTTTTCGTCTGTTTTAAGCACTATCAGCGCTTCGCCTTTATCATGACCCGCTTTCGATATAACGATACCGCCGGGCTTGGCACACTGCGTCATACGAGCACCTCACAATTCGGTAAGAATCCTCGGTTCGCCGTTGGTAACGGCAACCGTATGTTCATAGTGTGCGGAAAGGCTTCCGTCAGCTGTCTTTACTGTCCACCCGTCCTTCATCTGTACGGTCTCCCATGTGCCGATATTTATCATCGGCTCTATCGCAAGCACCATATTCTTTTGAAGGCGCGGTCCGCTTCCGGGTTTGCCGTAATTCGGAACCTGCGGGTCTTCATGCATCTGTCTGCCGATGCCGTGCCCTACATACTCGCGAACGACTCCGTATCCGGCGCCCTCCGCGCATGCCTGTACTGCAGCTGAAATATCGTAGAGTTTGCAGTCTTTCTTGCAGTACTTAATTCCTTCGTAGAACGATTTTCTTGTAATCTCTATCAAAGCCCGGGCTTGTTCGGATACGTTGCCCACAGGGTATGTGTTTGCCATATCACCCACAAAACCTTCGAATACGGCTCCGATGTCAATACTCACGATATCTCCGTCATGAAGTATCCTCTTCTTTGAAGGAATACCGTGCACTATCTCATCGTTTACCGAAACGCATATACTCTTAGGAAAACCGTTGTAGTTCAGAAAAGCGGGCTTTGCATTGTGGGACATTATGGTGTCCCGCGCAATTTCGTCGAGTTCATAAGTAGAAACTCCGACTTTTATATATTTTGCCACAGCGTCGAGCGCT
>CAYTMY010000283.1:1215-1593 GCA_964439075.1 uncultured Lachnospiraceae bacterium
GCGCTACGGCGGTTATATGCCCCGCATGGGCCATACATTCGATCTCGCGGTCTGATTTTATGATGATCATGTTATTTAAAGCTGTCCAGTATTGAGTAGATCTGCTTTGTTACATCCTGCATTTCCTTGTTGCCGTCTACCTGCTTGAGAATACCTTTTTTCGAGTAATACTCGGTAAGAGGCAAAGTTTTTTCATCATACTCTTTAAGACGTGCTTTTACGGTTTCCGCTTTATCGTCGTCTCTCTGATAGAGCTCGCCGCCGCATCTGTCACAAACGCCGTCTTTCTGAGGAGGCATGAAGGTGATGTTGTAACTTGCTCCGCAGCTTTTGCACATTCTCCTTCCGACTATTCTTTCGGTAAGAGCATCATAATCA
>CAYTMY010000284.1:0-480 GCA_964439075.1 uncultured Lachnospiraceae bacterium
GTGCCACCGCACTTCCCCGTGGTCAAATGTTTTGAAGATTTATCCCGATAAGCATTTTGAAATTCTCTACCATGAGGACAATGCTAATTTGGTAGGAGTGGCAATTCATAAGGACGGACGCATCTTCCTTTGCGATATTAAAGGAAGAATGCCCGTAATCACGGAAGACGGTGAATTCATACGCGACCTGCTCGACGCACCGAATATGCCGAAAATGGCGCCCAACGATTTGGTGTTTGACAGCGAAGGCAACCTTTATGTAACCGATTTTCATGACAGACCGCTCAATTACGAAGGCGGAATTTACCGTTTCGATGCTGCCGACGATTACAAGACCTGCAAAAAAATCGCAGGAGAAATGATGACGCCCAACGGCATCGGATTTTCACCCGATGAAAAATACATGTGGGCAGCCGAAACCGTACCCAATACGCTCGTTCGTTTTATACTGACTCCCGAACGTGAACCGAAACCTATGTT
>CAYTMY010000284.1:490-1588 GCA_964439075.1 uncultured Lachnospiraceae bacterium
GCACAAAACGCGTATGTCATATAAACGGGTGCGATATGTGCGATTCCCTGAAGGTAGACGCAGAAGGAAACGTATACATAGCAATGATGTACGGCGGACGCCTTGTTGTAACAAACGAGGACGGCACGATCATAGAAAATGTTCTCATTGAGGAAAGAACCGAAGAAGGATGCATGGCGTCCCCCAATTTGGCGCTGCACCCCACAAAACCCGAAGGTTACATTTTGGCTTGCGGTCTCGGAGGTTCGTGGATATATAAATTCGAAGCCTTGGCTCCTGCATGTAAAATGTATTCGAGAAGTTAAAAATTCTATCAAAAATAAGAATATGACTTGGGTTCATATCCGGTCAAAACAGACATTTGGGTCATCATTTAAGATGACCCAAATAAATTAGGATATCAATTTTCCGAATAAAGGATGCTCCATTGTTCGGATGCTGATAAATAAATTAAGGAGGGCTGATTTTATGGACAAGAAAAAATTAGTGGTTTTTCTGCTGACGGCTGCGCTGCTCATCTTTGCGGCGTTTAGCGGTCCCCTTTCGACGATGACACTTGAAGGGACTCGCGCGCTGATAGTATTTTGCGCATTTATAGTCGCTATTCTCGGAGGGCTCGTACCCGGAGGCGTGGGCTCTATCATGTTCACTATGATAATGGCTTTCTACGGAGTCTTCCCCTCAATATCGGCTTCACTTAAAGAAATAAGCGTTTCGCTTATGGCGTTTGCCATGGGTACTCTAGCCATTACCTCGGGGCTGCGCAGAACCACAATACCCGAGCGCGTAGCAAGATTTGCCGCACGCATAAGCAAGGGCAACAGCAAAGCCATTATCTTGTTCTTTATGTTTGCGGCTTGCCTTCTCTCTGCTCTCATGTCAAATACGGCAACCTGCGCCACGATAGGCAGCATGGCTTACGCCATTTGCCAGGTACAAAAGGATTCCAAACACGGAGCGAAAAACTTCGGACGCTGCATGATGATAGGTATTCCTCTCGGAGCGGGAATCGGCGGCTGCGGAACAATAGCGGGTTCTATCAACAACGCAACGGCGCTCGAGCTTTATGAGGGCGTTATCGGCAAAACGATAGGCTTC
>CAYTMY010000285.1:0-1582 GCA_964439075.1 uncultured Lachnospiraceae bacterium
CCGGCGTTGATTTGCCGAAAGATAAGCGTATCGAAATCGGTCTGACGTATATATATGGCATAGGCAGAGTCCTTTCAAACAGGATCATAGCCGAAGCGGGCGTCAATCCCGATACAAGAGTAAAAGACTTAACTGAAGATGAAATTAATAAACTGCGCGGCGTTATCGATAACTCGTACACTGTTGAAGGCGATTTAAAGCGTGAAATAGCATACGATATCAAACGTCTTATGGAAATAGGCTGTTATCGCGGAATAAGGCATAGGAGAGGACTTCCCGTAAGAGGGCAGAACTCAAAGACCAATGCCAGAACACGCAAGGGTCCCAAAAAGACAGTCGGCAGAAAATCCAAGAAATAGTCAGAGCTTTATCACTCAAGGAGGAATAAATGGCTGCTAAAAAAGTAGTTAAGACCAGAAAGAAAAGGGTCAAGAAGAATATAGAGAAGGGTCAGGCGCATATCAGTTCGTCCTTCAATAACACGATCGTTACGATGTCTGACACCGCAGGTAACGTACTCAGTTGGTCGAGTTCAGGCGAACTCGGCTTCAAAGGTTCGCGTAAATCCACTCCTTTCGCCGCTCAGACGGCAGCTACGGAAGCCGCTAAGCGCGCAATGGAGCACGGTCTGAAAACGGTCGATGTATTTGTAAAGGGACCGGGAAGCGGACGTGAAGCCGCTATCAGAGCATTGCAGACAGTAGGTCTTACCGTAACGAGCATAAAGGATGTTACGCCCATACCCCATAACGGCTGCAGACCGCCCAAGAGAAGAAGAGTCTGATCGTTTTTACTGAAAAAGCGTTTATTACTAACGGAGGTAAATGAAATAATATGGCCAGATATACAGATGCTTCATGCAAGCTGTGCCGTAGAGAACAGGAAAAGCTCTTCCTTAAGGGCAGCAGATGCTATTCCGAAAAGTGCGCTCTCAACCGTACCAATAAAAAGAATACTCCGGGTCAACACGGAAAAACTATCGGTAAAATGAGCGAATACGGCTTACAGCTCAGAGAAAAACAGAAGGTTAAAAGAATATACGGCGTTATGGAAAAACAATTCCATCACTATTTCGAAGTTGCAGAGAGAAAGCCCGGCGTTACAGGCGACAATCTTCTTTGCCTGCTCGAATCGCGCCTTGACAACATAGTATTCAGAATGGGTTTTGCTTCTTCGAGAAAGGAAGCGCGTCAGCTGATACTTCACAATCACTTCACAATAGACAAAAAGAAAGTTAATATACCTTCTTACCTTGTCAAAGCGGGACAGCAGATAGTCGTTAAGCCGGCATCAAAGAAATCGCCCAAGTTTATCGACCTTGCCGAGACAAATTCAGGCAAGACGATGCCCGAATTCTTGAGTGTTGATTTTGAGAAAATGGAAGGCAATGTTATTGCCGCACCTTCACGCAGCGCGATCGAAATACCTATCGAGGAACGTCTTATCGTCGAACTTTATTCGAAATAATAAATTTTGCTGCCTCGGTTACATTATGTTAAAACAAATGGAGGGTTTTTATGTTAGAATTCCAAAAACCGAATATTGAGATAACCGATGTCAGTCCCGACAAGACATACGGAAA
>CAYTMY010000286.1:0-1576 GCA_964439075.1 uncultured Lachnospiraceae bacterium
CAGCCATTTGTGCTTCGGACCCGAAAACAAGCGCACTATATGCGGGGCGATCAATCCCACAAAACCTATGATGCCGCTTACGGAAACACACGCCGCCATCATAAAAGCGGTGATAAGAAACATGTACTTCTTTATTTTTTCGCTTTCCACTCCGAGACGCACGGCGCTGTCATCGCCGAGCATAATGATATCGAGGTCTCTCGAAAATATACATATAAGCACGCAGCCGATAACTGCATAAGGAAGCACCGTAAGGACCTGGCTCCAACCCTTTGCCGAAAAACTTCCCATAGTCCAAAAATAAATCCTCTTCATCTCGTGTGCGCTCATAAGCATTACCAGCGAGATGATAGCCGTCAAAAACTGACTTATAGCTATTCCCGAAAGCAGCAGGGAGGTAATATGCGCACTTCTGCCTGTCTTTGCAAGGTTGTACACCAAAAACACCGTGAGGACCGCCGCGGCAAATGCAAAGACCGATACGATGTTCATACCGAGAAGCGTGGAGGGAATATTAAGTATCATTCCGAGAGTCGCTCCGAAAGCCGCGCCGGAGGATATCCCCAGCACATAAGGATCTGCCATCGCATTTTTGAATATCGCTTGATAAACTGCTCCGCATACGGAAAGACATCCTCCGACAAGAAACGCAAGCAGCGCCCGAGGAAAACGAAGCTGCCATATTATAGTCGCCTTATTCCCGAGAGAATTCACTTGCTCACCGTACAATCCGAATATTTTGTTGAGCAGTATTTTACAGCATTCGCCGAAACTTATATCAGCCGAACCGAAAAAAGTACAGCCTATGAGTATGAGCAGAGCCACTATCACGCCGGCAATAATATATAATCTTTGTTTTTTCATATTTTGACCGCTTTTACATTATAGTAACGAACATTATAACAGCAAAGTAACCTGCGTTCAACGACGCAGATTACTTTGCAAATAGTATAGCTATGAACTTCTCAGAGTTCTATTTCGGGATGGATCATTTTTGCAAGCTCCACAAGACCTTCCACAAATCTTGGTCCGCTTCGTGTTATTTTGTCTATAGTCGGGTCGGCATAGTCTATATAATGTACTTCACCGTTTTTAAAAGCGCTTATTTCGTCAAAACCGACGGGTTTGACGAAGTCCGCTTCCGAAGAACCAACTATATATACGTCGGGATTTTTTTCTATTATGGTCTCTGCCGAGAGCTGCGGCGAAGTATAGTCATAATCATAAGCTATGTTTTCGGCTTTTACGAGTTCAAGCGCGTTGCCGAGCAAATCCTTCTTGCTTGAAGAATACTGTGCTCCCCAGTCGAGGAACACTTTTCTCTCTTCGGCGTTTTTGAGCTTGTCGGCAAGAGTTTCCAACTGTTTTTTCATGTCATCCGTAACCTTTACGGCGTTGTCCTTGCAACCGACTATTCTGCCCACCTGTATTATCTGCTCATACAATTCGTCCATGGTAGCTGCGTTTACTACAACGACAGGCATACCCAGATTCTCGAGAGAATCTGCCGAGAACGAGCTTGATGTGAAAATGATGTCCGCTCCGAGTTCGACTATACGCTCTGTATTGATGCTGT
>CAYTMY010000287.1:0-1565 GCA_964439075.1 uncultured Lachnospiraceae bacterium
CGGGCTTGCGCTTGCCATGTCTCACAATGCGAAGCTTCTTATGCTTGACGAACCCACAAGCGGTCTTGACCCCGTATCGCGAGACGATCTTCTGGAATTGTTTCAGGAGCTGATAGAAGACGGAGAGAGAAGCATTCTGTTTTCCACTCACATTACAAGCGACCTTGATAAATGCGCGGATTTTATAACGTATATAAAGGACGGCAAAATAATAGCCTCCACGGAAAAGGATACTTTTGTTGAAAGCTACAGGGTAGTAAGGGGAACGAATGAGACTTTGACCCCCGAAATGCAGACAATGCTTATAGGCATAAAAAAACACGCTTTCGGATTTAATGCGCTTGCTTTGGCGGAAGATGTTGCCTCCCTCGGCTTGGAATCCGCTAAAGCGGATGTTGAGACCATTATGGTACATATAGAGAGTGAGGACTTAAAATAATGATGAAGAACCTGCTTATAAAAGAATTTAAACTGTCCGTACATGTCACGTCATATTTATTTCTTGCTTTCGGGCTTATGCTGCTTATTCCGAGTTATCCGTATTATGTAGCGTTTATGTATACTTGTCTTGCTCAATTTTTCATGTTTCTGATTGGCAGAGAGAATAAGGATGTGTTTTTTACATCGATCCTTCCCATAAAAAAGGCGGACGCTGTAAAGGCGAGATGTTTTTCGCTTTGTGCATTGCAGGTACTTACGGTGATAATATCCGTACCGTTTGCGATAATCGGTACAAAGATAAATCCGAACCCTTCGGGTAATCCCGTGGGTATAGAAGCAAATGTGGCGTTTTACGGGTTTGTTTTTATAATGTTTGCGCTGTTTAATATTATATTTATACCCGGTTTTTATAAAACAGCTTATAAAACAGGCGTGCCTCTGCTTTTCGGCGGTATAGCCATAGGAGTTTACATAATAGGCATGGAGGTTGCGGTAAATATAGTACCCGCCATGAAAAAATTTCTCGATACCTCTGATGTGCAAATGCAGATGAAACAGCTGCCCATATTGGCGGCAGGGTTGGTAATATACTTTGCAATATGGTTTATTGCATATAAGATAGCCGCAAAGCGGTTTGATAAGGTAGATCTGTAAAATATGGATATCGTTATAGCCAACAATTCCGATTGTCCCATATATCGACAGATATATGAACAAATAAGCTCACAGATAATAAACGGCAAGCTTGAGAGCGAGCAGAGTCTTCCTCCCATCAGAACCGTTGCCGCAGAGCTGAGAATAAGCGTGATAACGGTAAAAAAAGCTTGGGAAGCTCTCGAACAAAACGGCTTTATCTATACTATGGTCGGGAAGGGTTGTTTTGTAGCTCCGATGAAGACAAAGCAGCTGAAAAAAAAGCAAAGCGATCTGGCGGAGGATAAGGTGAAAAAGGATATCGCTTATTACAAATCGCTCGGGCTTAGCGTTGAAGAGCTTATTGAATTGGTGAGGGAGAATTACTGAAGGCATTTGTGTGGGTTGGGGAGCATGTTTGAGGAGTTTTACTTTTAAGACCGTCCTCTCTCGGAACGAATTTTTGCGTTTTTGCGGGTGAGACCTGTCCC
>CAYTMY010000288.1:0-1549 GCA_964439075.1 uncultured Lachnospiraceae bacterium
CTCACTTTTTATCCTCCGGTATCACCCTTGCCACGCCTGTTTTTACGGCGGCTTTGGCTACAGCCTCAGCCACAGCCTTACCGACGCGCGTATCGAACGGCTCGGGTATAATGTTGTCGGAGGATATCTTATCGTCGTCTATGAGCGAAGCAAGAGCTACAGCTGCAGCAAACTTCATCTCTTCGTTTATCTCGCTTGCACGCACGTCAAAAGCGCCTCGGAATATTCCCGGGAAAGCAAGCACGTTATTGATCTGATTGGGGTAATCGCTTCTTCCCGTCGCTATCACCTTTGCTCCCGCTTCTTTAGCTTCTTCGGGGTATATTTCGGGAACGGGATTTGCGCAGGCAAAAATCACGGCGTCTTTATTCATACTTTTCACCATGTTCTGAGTAAGCACTCCCGGAGAGGATACGCCTATAAACACGTCGCTTCCCTTCAGCGCATCGGAGAGCTCTCCCTTTATGAGAGTTTTATTCGTCAGTTCGGCAATTTCCTCCTTTGCGGAGTTCATGCCTTTTTCACGCCCTTTATATATTATCCCCGTTCTGTCGCACATAATGATATCGGCAAAGCCGTAATTCAGAAGCAGCTTTGTCACCGCAATACCTGCCGCACCCGCTCCGTTTACGACTATGCGCACGCTTTGTTTTTGTTTCCCCACTGCTTTTAAGGCGTTCATCAAGCCCGCAAGCACTATCACCGCCGTGCCGTGCTGGTCGTCGTGAAACACGGGTATACCGCATTTTTCCTTGAGCTTATTTTCTATCTCGAAGCACCGCGGTGCGGAAATATCTTCAAGATTTATTCCCCCGAAGGAGGATGATATCATGTATATGGTGTTTACTATTTCGTCAACATCGTGCGAGTTAACACACAGAGGAAACGCGTCCACGTTTCCGAATTCTTTGAACAACAGGCACTTTCCCTCCATTACGGGCATTGCGGCTTCCGGTCCTATGTCGCCGAGTCCGAGTACTGCGCTGCCGTCAGTTACCACAAGGCATAAATTGTGCCTTTGTGTGAGAGTGTAGCTTTTGGAAGGGTCTTTTTGTATTTCCAGACACGGCTGCGCCACGCCCGGAGTATAAGCAAGGGAAAGTTCCTGTTTGTTTGTTACCTTCACAGAGGAACAAACCTCAATTTTACCTTGCCACTTTTCGTGCATTTTTAACGATTCCTCCGCGTAATCCATATAGCGCTCCTATTCTCTGTGTTTCTTATGGGTTATTATATATTAAAATACAGAGAAATGCAAAGCAGAGGGACAAGGCGTTTCGTCAAGCTAGCTTGTAAGAACGCCTTATCCCTCTGCTTTATATGGCGCCCAAAAATATGAGCGGTGCCTATGCGCCGCGAATATCTTTGGACGCCGCATTTCTCTACAAGCGTTTGTGAATGAACCGCCCTTGCCCTTTATATAGCCCCAAAGCCATGATGCCAAGCGCAGCGCGGCGAATGCCTTTGGGCGATGCCCTTCGTTTTTTGTACTGACGTACGGATTTGTGTTTAAGGAGGTTAGTACATATACCTTTGTTTACAAAAGTAT
>CAYTMY010000289.1:0-1546 GCA_964439075.1 uncultured Lachnospiraceae bacterium
TAGATAAACATCTCGGCAAGTGTGGATAGGCTTTGCGGTATGAACACGTCTTTTATCAATCTGAAACGACCGATCCCCAAAGTTTGTCCGACAGCTTCGATATTTTCGTTTATCTTACTGAAAGAATTATACATCATCAAATACGGCGATGCGATAAAGTGAACGATATTGACCATTATCAGTATCATAAGGGTACCGTATATAACATTGTCTTTAAATGTTATTACGTATGATAGACCCAAGACCATGCCCGGTATAGCCATTGCCGTTATCGATATGAGGTGTAATACCTTGGAAAACGCATTTTTCATGCGTGCTGTCAAATAAGCCGTTATAAACCCTATCAGTGAACCGACTACCGCAACGAACAGTGCTATAATTATGGAGTTGAGCAGGTAAGTATCTCCGTTCAAATTAAGAACGCTTTGAATATTTCTCAGCGAGAAGCTCATATTGTACGGGTATTTTTCCGCAAATCCAAGCACGCCGAAAGAGACAATCGGAAACAGCGCAAATAAGGAAACGCATCCGCAAAATACGTAACCGGCAATTTTTACGGGAACGGTTTGTACCAAATTAAACTTTTTGATGATAAAAGCGGAATTGCTTTTGTCCTTGTTGACGGAGTCCAATAAAAATGCCACTATCGCCGGCAGCATCAGTATTGCTCCGTAGACGCATCCGTTTCCGAAATTCAGCTGTCCTATTACTTCTTGATACATTATCACGGATACCGTACTGAATTTGCCTCCCACCATCAGAGGAACTCCGTAGTCGGTAATTATCATTGTAAATACTGCAAATATTATGGATATCAACGGCTTGCGTAAATAAGGAAGAGTTATCGCAGTGAATTGTTTTACCGGCGGAATAGCAAGTACTTTAGCTGCTTCGTACGGTGAACTGTCCTGATAACGCATTACGTCGGTGAACATCAGGAAGGCGAGGGGGAAAGCGTACAACACGGAACCTATTACTATACCCCAAAATCCGTAAATGTTGGAGTTTAAATGCAGCAGATTTGTCAGTATGCCGTTGTTGCCCAACAGTATGATAAGTCCCATTCCGTGAGAGATTGAAGGAATGAGCATGGGCATAATAAGGATGAAGTTAAAAATTCCTTTACCCTTGATTGCCGAACGCTCCATAAAATAAGCTAAAGAATACGCTATTATAATCGTTATTACTGTTGCCGTCAGCGTCGATGTTACAGAATTCATCAGACCTGTACTGAAAACAGAGGATGATAAAACTTTTTTTATGTTTTCGGGAGTAATGTTTGCGAACATTTTGATTATCGGTAAAATAACCATTGACGCAATAATGCAAAACATTACAAGCTTACAGGCATTGGAAAAACGAGCTGTTCGTTTAACCATAGGCGACCCGTGAGCTGCTTTTGAATTTTTCATGCCAAATGCCTCACATATTTCTCAATAGAGTGGATCTTTGCCTGTAAGTTATCGATTACAAACTGTTTTACATAATCATTTGCCGGGTTCTGTATTATTTTTTCGGGAGTATCGATCTGAACCAAATTGGCGTC
>CAYTMY010000290.1:0-1535 GCA_964439075.1 uncultured Lachnospiraceae bacterium
TTACGCTAATACAAATTTAATTTTGAGACTAATTGCAGTTTTAGATCATTTTGAAAGGGCACAGGAATATCTTAAGGATCAAGGGCTTGCTTTGGCGATTAAGCAATTTAAGGATGTTTTGTCCGAGGAAGGTTTGGGAGAAATTGAAGCTTTGGGTAAGCAATTTAATCCTGAGGAAATGGAGGCGGTTGAGGCGGTCGAAGGAGAAAAAAGTGGAGAAGTGGTTGAGGTTGTTTCTAAAGGTTATCGCCTTAAAGATAAAGTTATTAGATATGCAAAGGTAAAAGCAATTAATTAAAGGAGGTTAATATGACAAAAATTATTGGAATTGATTTAGGAACGACTAACTCTTGTGTTGCGGTTATGGAGGGAGGTTCTCCGAAAGTAATTTATTCTGCTGAAGGAAACACCCGATTGCGCCGCTATTTCGCGCACTGTGGTGGCTTCGTAACCCTGTTCGTAAAAAAGACGCGAAGCGGTCTGCAGTATTTTATCTTTCGTCTCTTCGCTTTTCTTGTATTCGCCCATTTGATTCTCTTTCTGAGACATATTTATAATGGCAGTAAGGCATAATTTTTGCCTGTACCGTAAAATGCTTGAAAAAACGGAATTATATGTACTTAAATTATATAAGATTTGAAAATCAAGGTCAAGTGATTTGTAACATTAGGATAAATAGGTTTTTTTATTTAGATATGTAAAAGTTATTTTTTTATGATATAATTCTATTCGGAGGAAGAAATGGTCATATCCAGATATCAAAAAGGGATAGAAACGCAGAATGCGATAATAGTTGAGGCGAAGAAAATATTTTTGGAAAAGGGATATAAAAAAACCACTTTGTCCGAGATATGCCGAAATTTAAATATACAATTCGGCACTATTACCTATTACTTTGCCACAAAGCTCGATCTGCTCAAATACATTTACGGAGATCTTTTGCGCAGCTGCTATGCTTTTGTGAGCGAGCATACGGATAAGGTCATGAATATTCTGGATTTGAATACGACAGCCTCTACAATTTACTTTATAGCCATTTTCGCTTGTCCGATAACGGCAAAATTTCATGAGCACATGCTGGAGACGGAGTCTATATCGGGCTATATCAATGATTCCACCGCATGGATATACGAGCGTTTCAATGAAGAATTCAGCCTCGGTTTTACTCCTGCGGAATTAATAGAGTGCGAGGCGGCCGACCTTGGCGCACGACGGGAGAGAAGCATGCAGTTTCTTTCATCGAAGGAGTCCTTTGATTTCACCACGGAAGAGATAGAGCTTTTCGCTTACAAAACCAACAGGATAATGGCGCGTATTTTCAATATTGATAAAGAACACATTGAACACAGCATAGAATTTTGCGCAGACTTTCTCGACAAAAACGATATTTCGAATATAAAGCTGTTTTAGCGGCGATAAAAAATGAGCATTCTTCTTATACATAACGGAAGGGCGCTTTATTTTCTTAAAGAGGACAGATCAAACGCGCATACAAGACGATTGAGGCGCTTGTTTATGAGTGAACTATGTGCGCT
>CAYTMY010000291.1:0-1511 GCA_964439075.1 uncultured Lachnospiraceae bacterium
ATCTCTTCAAAGCTGTTCGGCTTTTCCTTGCCCGTGGCTTCCGCCGCTATGTTTACCCCTACGGCGGGTATGACTTCTTGCGTGTATTCCTGCGCGTAGTTTTCCGCCATGGTTACGGGTAGCTGCTTTGTATAATAAAAAGACCGGCATTGAAGATATGCCGGTCTTTTTTTGTCGGAATTGGTATTGAATATTATTTAATCAGCTTGCATATCATGCCGTTTTTTGCACCTGCGGCATTACCTTCTTCTGTATCGACATGGAAATCGAGGGCATAGTTCTCCGAAGCTCTCACGAGCACATGGTTGAATACAAGTCCTCTGGGTCCGGGTACCTCTATGTTGACGATATCGTCATTTTTAACACCGTATTCGGCAGCTTCTTCAAGACTCATGTGTATGTGCCTTGACGCGACGATAACTCCTTGATTTATTTCAACGCTGCCTTTTGGTCCGATGATCGTGCAACCCGGAGTACCGTCGATTTGTCCTGAATCTCTGATTACCACGGGAACGCCGAGTTTAAAGGCATCGGAAGCAAGTATTTCGACTTGATCCGCTTTTCTCGCAGGGCCGAGAATCCGCACTCCTTTCAATACTCCCTTGGGACCTTGAATGTCTACTTTTTCATCGCAGGCGAATTGATGTGGCTGCGAAAGATCCTTTATCCATGTAAGTTCATATCCTTCTCCGAACAACAAGGCTATATGCTCCTCTGTGAGGTGTACGTGCCTGTTTGATAATGCTATAGGTACTTCTGTTTTCATTTATTTATCTCCTGTTTTCCGATTATTGTTCCACGGGTATTTGCGTTGTATCCTCGGGGGCTGATTGCGTTTTCCTGTTTTCGTAGTCTATTCTCAATTGTTCTGACATTGACGTAAGCTCGTCTCTGTTAGAGGGAACTATTTGCCTCATCCATGTCAAATTGTATTCATATTCCTTCAAAAGTTCTTGCGATGTGTCGCTTATGTCGTCAGAATAATCAAATCCCAAAACTTTATCGTAAATACCATATCTGTATACGCCATAATTATAGCTGTTGTTCGCACAATTTACAAGAGCCAACGAAAACAGTTCATCATAATTCTTATATGTATATCCCAAACATCTGTCGTTATCTTTCAGTGTGTAAAGATCGGAGCATATTATATAAAGTTGCTTTTGAACCACATAATTATTTACACCTATAGAAGATGCCGCACAGTCCGCAAATATAACATCTGCGCCTTGCTCGTTCAAAGCTTTTGCGCATTCATAACCTTCGTCTACATCTGCGTAAGATTCGGTATAAGCTTTGACAATCTGCGTTTTATAGTCGTATGTTTTTGCACCGAATTCAAAACCAATTTCATAAGCATTATATTTGTCACCCTCTATTCCGATATATCCGACTGTCCCCGTTTTGCTGGTTTTGGCAGCAAGCAACCCCGCCAAGAAAGCAGCCTCTTCCATTTTAAAATCAAGATAGACAACGTTGTCGGCACTTCCTATTTGTCCTGCCAAAAGTAC
>CAYTMY010000292.1:0-1508 GCA_964439075.1 uncultured Lachnospiraceae bacterium
TCTTTGTCAAAAAAAAAAAGAAGCAACCGCCTCACATTCGGCGGTTGCTCCCATCAGTTGGCGCTAATGTCTTTCTCCCGTTTCCGTCTCGCGTGTTACGGCGGGGTCCTGCGTTTTTATCTGAACGCTTGTTGTCTCCACAGGCGCGCTGTTGCCGCTCTCCTTTGTAAAGTAATACGTTATCACAGAGCTTATCACGCTTGCCGTCACGGCGGGTTCAAGGCTGCCGTTTAGCGAAAGCAGCGTAAAGACAGCCATTACCGCTAAAGTCATAAGCGATTTTATCTTCAACAGATTTGCTATTATATCCTTCAATCTTTCCTCCTTTTAATTTCAAACTTCCACATGTATCACATCGTCGGCGATAACATAGCCCCAGGCAATGCCCTTTGAATAAAACACATCGAGCAGTTCGCTCCCGCTTATACCCGAGGCGTAGCAATCGAGAGCACTGCCGCTCAAATGCTTTGAACCGCTTACTCCGCCCACGTTGGCATTATGCCGAGCGCATCTCACGCCCGATGTGCATATAAGCGGTCTTGCGATACTCTCTCTCACCGCGTCCGCAATTTTCATAAGGGAATGCCTCATTTCCGCGGGATAACCGTCGCAGTAGTTGCCGCCGCAATGGCACTTGTTTTCCTCCCGCGTAAAGTACTTTATTTGGGAATAATCGCAAGCCGAGGGAGCTTCTTGCCCTCTCATTACGCCGAGTGTCAGCGCGCCGCATATACCGTCCGCACTCAACCCGTTTGCACGCTGGTAATCTTTAAGTGCGCTTTCGGTTATGTTTCCGACAATACTGTCCTGCGCAACCCCCAAAGCCGCCTGTATCTCCGTTATTACTTTCACACACTGTCCGTCAGATTCATTTCCCCACATACCGTCCACGTAAAGCCCGTTTTCACCTTGAAACTCTCGTATCGCTCTTGTGCTTATCGGTCCTATTATTCCGTCTATCTCTCCCCAATAATAGTTTAAGAAACGTAAATTTCTTTGTATTTCTCCGTTTGATAACATCCTGTTCTCCTATTTTTTATTTAAGTTATCAAAGGCCTCGGTGTTCAAAAACTCAAGGTATTCCGCCTTCACCGTTTTAAACTCCTCCTTTGCCTCTTTTATTTCGCCGTTCGCCGCTCCGCGCTCAAGCGCCATGGCGCACCCGAGAGCGAGTTTGCCGCACGCCATTTCCAGTTTCATCGAAAGCCGAGCTTCCTTTCTTCGCGCCTGTTCCCTCTCCTCGTTTCGCGCATCCCTTTTTTTGAGCTTGCTTTGAAAATAAAAAAGCAGCATCGATAATGCTGCCGTTTGCACGATACCGAATAATACCGTTGCGTTCATTTTAATTGTTCCTCTCAAATATCATATTTTGCCAATAAAGCGCGCACTTCGGAGGGAAGGTAGCTTTTAAAAGCATCAAGAGCTTTGCCCAGCAGTAAAAACCCTTCGTATCCCTCTTTGTACTTCTTTATTTTTCTGTTGTACGCGATTATCCGCGCCCTTTGTTC
>CAYTMY010000293.1:0-1506 GCA_964439075.1 uncultured Lachnospiraceae bacterium
GGCAAAACTTATAAAAGCTTTGAAGGACGAAGTGAAAATACCCGTAAATCTGCATACGCACGATACCTCAGGCAACGGAGTGGCAAGCATACTCACCGCAGCCATGGCAGGAGCCGATATAGTAGACGCGGCGCTCTCCTCGATGAGCGGACTGACCAGCCAGCCTTCGCTGAACGCAGTTGTGGCGGCTCTCAAATACAGCGAACGAGAAAGCTCACTTTCGACTGAATACCTTCAGGAACTCAGCGACTACTTTGAAAAAATACGTCCGATATACAGCCGATTCGAAAGCGGCATAAAAAGCGGCACGACCATAGTATACGATTACGAATTCCCGGGAGGTCAATATTCGAACCTCAAGGCTCAGGTAGACAGCTTCGGACTCGGACACCGCTTTGACGAAGTACTTCAAAAATACAAAGAAGCAAACTTTTTGTTCGGCGATATAATCAAGGTAACGCCATCGAGCAAGGTAGTGGGAGATATGGCTATCTTCATGGTACAAAATGACCTTTCGAAGGACAATATTTACGAAAAAGGCAAGACTCTCGCCTTCCCCGATTCCGTCATAGACTTCTACAAGGGCAATATAGGACAGCCCGAAGGCGGTTTTGACGAAAAAATGCGTGAGGTAGTGCTCAAAGGCGCTCCTTATATAACGGAACGTCCGGGCAAACTTCTTGCGGATTGTGACTTTGAAGAAATACGACGACATTATCAAGAGGATTACAACGTGCAGCTCAGCCCGCTCGCCGCAGTTTCGGCCGCCATATACCCTAAGGTTTACGAAGACTACGTAAAATTCCTACAGGAATACGGCGACTTTATAACGATGAGAAGCGACGTGTTTTTCTACGGACTCAACGAGGGCGAAGCTTTTGACTACAGCACATCGGCAGGCAACGGGAAGAATATCAAGCTCGTATCGATAGGAAAGCCCGGTTCCGACGGCTTCATACCATTTACATTTGAAGTGGACGGCTTCAGAAGAGAGATAGTCATTGAGGATATACACACGCTGCAATCGACAATGAGAAACAGCGTAAAGCTTGCGGACGATTCGGACCCGATGCAGGTTGCCTCACCGATTCCGGGCACTGTCATAAAAGTCAACGTGTCCGACGGAGACAGCGTAAAGAAGGGACAATCTCTCGCCGTTATAGAAGCGATGAAGATGGAGACCGAGGTACTTGCGCCGACAGACGGAACGGTCGATGCGGTATATATTGAACCGACACAGACGGTAGTTGCCAAGGAGCTTATAATAAGACTGATATAATTTTATTACGGGAGGAACAAAATGATCGATATTCTGATGCAAGAGCTTTCCGAAAAAGACAAGCTTACGGAATACCTAAGCTGCCAAAAGGACAAAAAAATACGAAGGCTGACCTTTTTCGACGAGAACAGCTACGGCAGTGGAATAAACCTTTATTTCATGTCTAAAAAGTCCTTTTCCTCTCCTGCCGAGGCATTGTGCGCAGCGTGGATGAAGCAGTATCTTTG